>JAQXFM010000160.1 GCA_029250305.1 Candidatus Poseidoniaceae archaeon
GTAGTTGAATTGCCAAAGACTTGCAATGTGAGCAAGCGCCCAAACTGCCAATCCGATTTGCAACGGAAGCGTCGACTTGTTCCAAGCACCGTTCCCGTCGGTAATGTGACCGAACCAGCCTTTTTCAGATGACGGCGAAAGTACACCCCGTGCCAACACTGACACGAGTATTCCAAGAATGACGAAGAGCATCAAGTAGCTGAAGAACTGGTATCCAACTGCGCCTCGGTATGCATCGAGCACACCGATGGCTTGGTCGTTGAGCATGAGTCCATCTTCAGCGATGTAGTTCAATTTGTCAGCAACATGTCCTGCAGCAACAAAGCCGAGTTCGACACCGACAGCGGCGAACATGAGAACGTTCGCCCATTCGAATGCGCCTCGAGTAGCGAGGATGTGAACACCGAACATGACGATGAAGAAGAGCAGGGCGGTAACGGCTGCAAGGCCGGCCATGTAGACCAACTGTGCTCCAACCAGAGCCACAACCAAGGAAACAAGAGAGAGGGTTGAGGACGAAAGGGAGACAGTGCCGGATGCTTTGAGCAAACGTGGGGCGAGGCCGAGCGAGGCCGCCACAAGGACGACAAGCATTGGTGCCATGTTGTCTAAGTTGAGATCGAAGTCCATTCCGACGATCTGTATTGCTGCGAGCGCAAGAAGCACTGCTAGGGGGGCAATAAGCCAACCAAGCAGAGGTGCAGGCGCTGGGCGCATTTCTGGGTTTTTCGTTTCCATTTTTTTCCCTCAGGGTGGTTGCAAGACAGCAGCAAGGCTGGCAAGCATCTTGGCCACTTTAGACCCTCTTTTAATAATGACGCATTGAGGAATCCCTGCGATTGTTACGGAGCACCACGAATCGGGTGGAATTAGAAAGTGCTTTTTCGAGGTGCTGGGCCGGTCCGCTCAAAGGTTTGAATCACAGGGCACGGTGACCAATATCCGTCCGGAAATGGCCACCTTCGAGGTGGATGCCATCAAGCACCTCATAGGCCTGCTTTGCTGCATCTGTAAGAGTTGGTCCAACAGCCGTGCAGGTGAGCACCCGTCCACCGGTCGAAATGAGGTGCCCTTGGTCGTCAAAACCTGTGCCTGCATGGTTGACCCAGGCCGTTTCGGAGGCGTCGGGCAACCCCGTGATTGGGCGGCCCTTGACCGGGGAGGCAGGATATCCTTCAGCGGCTAAAACCACGGTCAATGCATGTGCATCATGGAACGTCACAACTTGCTCGTGGAGGCCGTCAGTTGCTGCTGCATGGAGCAGTGAATAGGCATCGCTCTTCAGCAATGGGAATGTGATTTGGCATTCAGGGTCACCGAAGCGTACGTTGAATTCGACAACACTTGGCGCACCTTCCTCGGTGATCATCAGCCCCACATAGAGGACCCCTCGGTAGGGTGTTTCTTGGCTCGACAAATAGGCGTGCATCGGCTGGACAATTTCAGCCTCAGCCCGAGCGATGACGGCAGGTGTGGCAACCGGAGCAGGGCAGTACGCACCCATTCCACCCGTATTGGGGCCTTCATCGCCATTGAACGCTCGCTTGTGATCTTGGCTTGGAGGCAGGCAAACATAACCTGAGCCATCCATCACAACGAGCATGCTTGCTTCTTCACCTTCGAGGAACGCTTCGAGGAGCACCTTACCATCCGAACGTATGGAGGCATCAATGAACGCTTTTGCTTCACTGCGATCACCTGTGACGACCACGCCCTTGCCCCCGGCTAACACATCGCGTTTCACAACCCATGGCTGGCCCGAGAACTCATCCAAGGCAGCGTCCACGTCCGAGGATGAATCAAGCACATGGAAGGCTGCTGTTGGCACACCGGCCGAGCGCATGACCTGCTTGGCATGGAGTTTGGAACCTTCCAATTCCGCAAGGGCTTGAACTGGACCAAAACAAGGAATACCGCTCACTGCAAGGCGGTCTGCCAATGCATCACAAAGGGGTGCTTCAGGACCGACGACGACCAAAGAAGCATCAACGGAGATCGCAAGGTCAACAAGTGCAGAAACATCGGAAGCAGCGACAGGATGGTTTGTTGCGAGTTCCGAAGTGCCAGCATTGCCCGGTGCACAATGAACAGTTCCGACTCGACTGGATGCTGCAAGGGCCATGCACAAGGCGTGCTCCCTTCCGCCACCACCGACAACCAAAACATTCTGATTCGTCATGCACACCAACGGGTGGCTTCGGCACATAATCCCATCGTGTGCCCATCCTCAACCATGACCTCGCAATCATAAAACGGGGTAGGCTTCAAAGGCCCTCGTTTCTCGACACTGTTCATGCCTAACACCCCAATGGAGGACTTGAATTGAATTTCCTAATGCTCTGTGTGATGTGTTTGTGGCTTTACTTACCAGGATTCTTGGCAAACACATTCGCCATGATGTGGGGAAAATGGCTCCCAAAAACAGGTTATGGCCCATGGCCAATCGATGGTGGACGGACCCTCAAAGACGGAAACAGAATGCTTGGAGATGGTAAAACATGGAATGGTTTGATCGGAGGTTCACTCACTTCCGGACTGCTGTGCATGCTCATGGTCCTTGCCACAAATGATGGGGCCAACGCTGGTGCTTTGGGCGACAGCAGCAGTGTCTTCGCCTCACCCCTTGCCGGCTCTGGCGACGCATGGTTTTCCCTCGGCGGTTCAATGCCCACAGCCTTCATTCTCGGCTCCTTCCTTGGATTCATGTGCCTCGTCGGCGACAGCACAGGTTCCTTTTTCAAACGCCGAAGAGGACTCAAGCGTGAAGGAGACATTTCCTCAAAAGCTCCGCTTCTCGACACATTACCTTTCGCAATCTCCGTGTTCTTTGCCGGCCAACTCCTTCTCGGCCCGTCGTGGCTTGCCGACGAAGCATTGCGACTTCCAATGATCGCGCTTGTGCTCATCACCCCCATTCTCCACCGAAGTTTCAACCTGATTGGTTACGCCATAGGTTGGAAAGATGTACCGTACTGACGGAGCGAAGTCTATAACGCACAATTCGCTCCATCTCATCATGCGAACCGCTGTAACCTTGGTCTGCTTGCTTCTAATGGTCCCGCTCTTGGGAACATTCTCGGCCGCTGAAATGACAAATGACGGAACATCAATCACCATAACTGGAAACGAAACTTGGGACTCAGCAAATCCAATTGACCTCGACATGACCGTCGCCTCGGGCGCCACTTTGGCGATTGATGGTGCTACAACCGTCGCTGAGGGCGTCACCATCACGGTTGAACAAGATGCCTCATTAGCCATCAATGACGATGTGCTTGGCGAAGACCTTGATGCTGGCCTTCTCGTCTATGACGACACCGAAATCAACCTCAACTTCGGCGATCTTTCTGAAACAGGGCAAGTTCGAATTCACCTCGACCATGTTATTCCGAGCACCGCCATGTTCAACATCACCATCGGTGATGAGACTCGTGACGCAGTTGGACTGGATCAAGTGGACATCCCAGCAAGCCTCAACGGCACCCCACTTACTGTCGAGTTTGACATCTACTACTTCTTCTCCACACAAGTCACAAGCATACAAGCCCTCCATTCGGGCTCCGAAAGCACAGCCATTATCGGTGCCGAGGACCTTGAACACATCGGTGGAAGCCTCAAATGGAACACCGCTTCGTTCTCCCTCGATGTCCAAGGGACATTAACCGTGGGCAATGCAACAATTGGCGGTGCGGACCTGGTCTGTTCCGGCATATGCACAATGTCTGGGGCGACAGCAAAAGGAAGTGCTCCAATTCATGTCACCGACACTGGCAGCCTAACTGTGGATACTTCACTCTTCGAGGGATCAAGAACCGACGAAGACATCATCGTTCATGACACAGGTGAGATCACATACACGGACACGAGCGGCACAGGAGGATTCACAGACGCCTGGATTCGTTTGCTTTCCCAACGAGTGCTTCACACCAACGCTGGCAACATAACTGTTCACGCAACTGGTCTTGGATACTTTGGAAGCACCCTCGATAACCTCACAAATGAAAACGGACACGTCAATTACGCACTTAGCGAACACGCTCGAATCGTCGAATGGGTTGATGGAGATGGAGTCTACCATGAGGAAGAGGCAGAAATCCTGTTGACCCTTTCTTCCAGCTGGGGCGAATACAACACCACCATTGTTGCACCAAGGATTCCTGTTGCAGATGCTGCTGTTCCTTTGCCGTACATCAATGTCAAATCAATCAGCATGGAAGACAACAAAGGTTACACAAACATGGGCCTAAGCGGTGATGTGGTTGTGGAAAACACAGGATCTGCTGCTGCAACAGGTGTGGATTTTTGGTGCTATGTTGATGGAGTCGACCAAGACACATCCCAACTCGTCACCTCCCTCGCACCCGGCGAAACAAAAACCATCTATGTCACATGGCGAACTGGAACAGTCGGCGTTCAATCATTAGAATGCCAGCCATTGATTCCCACCATCTTGAAACCGATCGTTGATGAAGTTACGAACGTCGATGGCGCAACATCGCAGGATGTGTCTTGGACCGTCGAAGAAGAAGGCGAAAGCCAACCGTGGTTGATTTTCTCCTTGGTCCTCGTGGTGTTGATTGCTGGCGCATGGGTCGTGAGTAACCAAGCTGCGAAGGCTGCAATCGAAAAGTCGGCGGCCAATCAACAAGCAGCATCTGAGGACGAGAAATCGTACTTGGAAGATGATGAGGTCGAAGCAGAAGAAGACGCCGAAACGGAAGCAGAGGGCGAGGATGACCACGAGTCAGAAGAATCTACCAACGTTTGGGACGAGTAAGAAGCAAAGTGTGCTCAGGACCTTCGTTCACTCAGTTGGTGCTGTCATTGTCCACTGAGTGTTTGGCTTGTGCCAATCTCGCACTTGGTCTGTTTCTAAGCGAAGTTGTAGGCCTTCACCGGGCATGAACTCCTCATTCGTATATTCGAACG
>JAQXFM010000175.1 GCA_029250305.1 Candidatus Poseidoniaceae archaeon
TGAACATCGAACTCTTGTTGGGTGTCGCGGGCCAGTTCTAGCAAATTCTCACGAGGAGCTTCAATGTCCCAGATCACGTCGACACCTGCTGGGTCAGTGACCCGTGCGAGGCGGTAATCGAACCGATCAGGTCCATTTCCGTAATTGGTCACCGTGGTTGGAAGCACAAGTTCTTGTCCAGGGTTCACTGCTACAACCTCTTGTCCGTTCATGGTCATGATATCATCCTCACTGATTTCGGCCTCAGCACCGAGTGAATACACATGGTTCACGTTCGTTGAGAGGATCTTCGAAGCTGAAATCCGTGGATAACCATCGAGATAGGCTTTGAGAACAACAGCTGGTCCGAGCCCTGCGGAGGCAAGGGTTGGAGCACAGACTTCAACGCCGACTTCGTAGGTGACGTAGTCATCTCCGTTAGGAATGTTCCATGCACGAGGTGTTTCCATTGGGACGCTGTTTCCGCCTGGAGCGTTCGAGAAGTCGACGTTGACAACCCAGTTGTCTTGGCGCCATGCGTCAAGAGAGATGGTGTCAGGCTTTGCTTCTGGAGCACCCGGGGTAGTGAACACAAGGTTGCCAGAATCAAAGTTCTTGGTAACATCAATTGGGTAAGTCACACATTGGCCAGGGTCAACGTATTCACTCGTATCGAAAATTTCCATGACGATGTTGCCAGTGGAGCGAATCGAAACGAAGATACCCAGTTCAAGGATGTCGTACGTTCCTTTTTCTATGGACTTAATCGGTTCACCTTCGGACCAACCCTTCAGATAGATGACAAACGCACCCGGATCTTCAGAAGTAGGCACCAACACTTCGAGGTTCTTGGTCACTGACTGACCTGGATCGAGTTCCACACTTGTTGGGAAATTGACAGCCCAGTTGAATGGAAGCAACCATTCTTGTTGTCCTTCAAGGGTGTATGGATCCCAGAAGATGAAGCGATCAAACACGTTACCAGTGTTGGTGATCGTGATGGAGAAGATCGCTGTCTGACCTTGTTCAATGTCAGCCATGCTGTGCGATGTGTCCAAGTTGATGCCGTGAACGACGTCCATGAGGGTTCGAGTGGTCAAGTCGGACTGGATCGCTGGATCCTTGTAGGACTTTGCTGTCACTCTGATGTCAGCCAATTCATCGCCGTTTGCTTGGTACACCGAAGGTGCGCGCACTCGGAGGTAGAACCTGATGTCTTCTCCACCTTCGAGGAAGATGGCGGTTTCTGGCATGACGGTCGTGTGGTTATCGGCGAAGAACAAAGTGGCGGTCCAATTTTGTGGCACACCCGTGATGTTCAGACCGAAGGTGTCGGCAACGAGGTCCTTTGGCCCCGGTGTCGAGTTGTTCATGGTCATGTTGTAGATGGTTTGTTCACCTGGTTCGATGACGTGGTAGAAGGTTTCACCGTCTTGGAAGTCAACATCCACTTGTCCTGTAAGAACGTGAGAGTAACAGATCGTGAAGCGGTTGTTGTTCGCTTCTTGGCTGCACTTGTTAGTGTCAGACCATGCAACGTGAGCACCACTTCCAAGATCGTTCGAGAACGCTGGAGGCATACCGATGCTTGGTTGAGAGCCTGCATTTGGACCGAGTTTGTTGCTTGCCCATGTGGTGATGGACACAATTTCCCAAGGATCGAGGGCAATTTCGCCCTCACCCGTGAGATCCGTTGCGTTCAATCGAGTGTAGACGACTTCTTCACCTGCCGTTGCATTGCCCGAGTCAACCCACGCAATGTGGACATTGTTTTGATCGTCGGTCAAGAGAGCGGGGAACACGGAGTTTCCACCAAATGGACTGTTGCCGGAGATTCCGGATGGTGTCTCAACGTTGGAGATGGCTGTGTCCTGAATCTTCTTGATGGCGTATGTGGAAAGGCCTTCATCAGCCCCGTCCCAAACACCAGCACCTTGCAGGCGGAGTTTGGTGTAATAGACTTCGTAGTTGACGGCCTTTTCGAATCCGTAATCGCGCCCGTCCATCCAAGCAATGTGAGTGTTGCCT
>JAQXFM010000178.1 GCA_029250305.1 Candidatus Poseidoniaceae archaeon
TGTTCATCGACACCACTTGGTACCTCATCGTAGCGATTGTACTCACTGGAACCCGTGCGATTGAACTCTTACGAAAGCATGGAGAACTTGTCTACAAGGCCACAGCCGTCGCTTTGTGGTTGTTTGCAACCTCGGTGACGTACAGCCTCGTCTGATCACTTTTGACAACGCGGGCAAAGGAAGGTTGAGCGATTGCTCTGAACAATCCGTTCAACCGTCCCGCTGCAGCCGTCCTTCAAACATGGGCCGTCCTCTCGGTCATAGACCTGGAAGTGGTGGCCAAAATAGCCGAGTGTTCCGTCCACTGCTGCGAAATCGTTGAGGGTTGAGCCACCGACAGCAATCGCCGCATTAAGTACAGATTTCACTTCATCCACGAGGCGCTCCAAGCGTTTTGTTGGGCCCCCATTTTTTCTGACCAAGGTGTTCGAAGGCGTGGTCGGTGCAATCCCTGAGCGATGAAGCGCTTCACATGCGTAGATGTTACCAACACCGACAACAAACCGCTGATCGAGCAATGTGATTTTGATCGCTGAACGCTTTTTTCCAATGCGTTTGGCTGCAATGGCAGCGTTCCACCCGTCAAATGGCTCGGGCCCAAGGTGTTCCAACAAGGACTGAACGGGCTCTTCTGCTCGCTCAAACACATCGGCAATACCGAACCTTCTCGGGTCAGTGTAGACTGAAACCGACCCATCATCAAACCGGAATTCCATGTGATCGTGGCGCCCGTCAAAACCCGTCAACTCCCCGAATGGCGAGGTTGCTTGAGGTGCTGGCCCAGGATCGATTCGGGCAACTTCATCCGGCGTTACGAGGGTGTAACGGCCACTCATGCCAAGGTGTGAGAGGAAAACGGCTCCGTCTTCTAAATCAATGAGGAGGTACTTTGCCCTCCGACGAACACCCAAGACCGTTTGTCCTGTCAGGCGTTCCGCCATGTTTGCGGGGAAAGGGAAACGCAGGTCCTTGCGCCGAAGTTTGACATGCTCTATGCGACGACCCACCCAAGCTTGCTCCAAACCCGTACGAACCGTCTCAACTTCGGGCAATTCAGGCATGAGCTTCACTCCGTGCGAATGACATGAAACAAGACGTGGTTGTCTTCATAGCCTGTCAATTCAATCCGCTCTTCAACATCAAAACCAGAGGATTGCAACTGCCGTTCAACATTTTCAAACAAAGCGGCTTCACCTTCTCCTGTCCATCGTTCGCTTGCGGCTTTGAGCGACAGAAGGCCAGTTCCACCAATGCTGAGAAATCGACGGCACGCACCAATGAAAATGTCCACTTGACCTGCTTGAGCCACATCTTGGAACAACCAGTCAACTTTCCTAGGCAGAAGCACACCCCATGCTGCGTGCTTTCGAGCATCACCCAAAACGGGGACGAGGCCGGGTCGTGATTTCGCCATGTGGGTCAATTCTCTCAGGCACCGCGGTGCCAAATCGACAGCGACCAAACGTCCCTTCAGTTCGTTGTCTTGACCGCATAGATGGTCGTGGAGGTGACTGATCGATGTGCCATGGCCTGCGCCAAGGTAGAGAACGGTTGTTCCTTCCACCGGCAAAAGGCGAGCAGCGTCATTTCGAGTCCTGAGAATCCCTGCACCAAGTTTGGAGCGGGTTGGGTCCCATCGTCGGCATTCCATGCTCTGAATTCGACGGAGTGATTCACCGTAGACAGAATGACCAGGGACTGCGTTGATGGTCCAGATGGCTTTTCCATCCCGCATCACACCCCACGAGAGGGCTTCTGAACGTCGTCGGTTGTTTCCACGGCCCATTGAATCACCTCATTTCCGTCGAGAAGGGGGGCGAGGGTGAGCGGCTTTGATGGCCTCGACTTTGTCATCGAGGGCTCGCATCTCTGTTTCGCCCCACGATTCACCCTCAAACGCATCAATCTTCGCTGCGATGCTGGCACGAGCGGCGATGGTTCTTGCAATCTTTCCACGAACCCAACGAGGGGATCTTGAAATCCAAGGGTGCATGAAAATATGGCCGTGCTTTGGCGGTGGCGCACCCGTCTTGAGATGGTTGAAAAATGCCTTTTCTGCACCGAGCACCTGTACTGTGCCTGCAGGAAGTCTTGCCAAACGCATGCGACCATGGGCTTCGACGCACAAACGAGCTGCAAGCAGTGGACCGAGAAGCGCAGAAAGTGAAGGAAGGTGGTCTTCTGCCAACGTGCGAATGCCATTTTCCATGCGATCGAGTTGGCCACGGAACACAGCCACGCTTCCGCCCCATTCCTTCAAAGCCTTCCATTCAGGTTTGCTTGGCCCAACTGGCGGCAAAGCGACTTCGAGGGTTTTCGAGAGGTGTTCCAATGATTCGGCTTCGCCAACAAGTTTTCCGAGCGATGAACGGTCCTTACCAAATCGGGCTTCGGGAAGGAAGAGACCCACCCATTCGACCAACCGGGCTTCCATGGTGAGGAATGTGCTGCGTAGTTCATCACTGGCTCGCATCAAGTGTTCGAGGCGTCGATCGGGGTCGCCTGCTGCTTGTGCCACGCCAATGTTGGCCATTGCAAGCGCTGCATCATCAACGGCAGCCTGGGCTTCTTCGTCGGGAAGTGGCCATTCTGCATCAGGCAAATCAAGCTCGCCATGGACCCGTACCGCAGCGTC
>JAQXFM010000179.1 GCA_029250305.1 Candidatus Poseidoniaceae archaeon
CCTGAAGGTTGTGGGTTCGCGCCCCTCGCACTTCAATCCAACCATGGTCACCCGCTTCGCCACTCATGGTATCATCTCAACGGGCGCGCCAACGGTTCAAGAATGCATGTATGGGTGAATTGGGGTTCACCTTGCCATAAACGGGACCCGCGCTTCGAAACGAACCGGGTCATCGTTGTCGGGATGGAGGAATTCGAGGGCTGAAGCATGCAATGCGATCCGACTCACTGGATTCGTTTCAGCACCGTGGAGTTCGTCGCCTACGACCGGGCAATCAAGCGCCTTCATCGCCATGCGGATTTGGTGTCGCCTTCCCGTTTCAATGGTGATGTGAATCAGTGAGACTTCGTCATCAGCGTCTTCCACCGTCCAATGTGTGATGGCTTCTTTCGCTCCTTTGAACGATGCTTTGACTTTCTTGACCCGAAGGTTTCGATCCTCGGCCAGCCATGCTCGCTCAGTCCCGCTGTGGTGATGGGGTGTGCCTTCAACGAGGGCGTGATACGTTCGATGGACTTCGCGGTTTGCGAACTGTGATTGGAGGTATGTTTTGTGGCGCTCATGACGTGCAAAAACCATCACGCCAGATGTTTCACGATCCAAACGGTGAACGATGTGAACCCAAGCGCGCTCATCACCAAGGCGAACGTAATTCACACACCGGGTGTGGAGGGTGTCATCTTCGAGTTTGTTTGTAGCAAGCCTGCTGGCTTGTCGACGACAAGAATGGCTTCATCCTCGTAGAGAATTTTTAGTTTGTGTTTCTTTTTAGTTGAAGCTGGTGGGGGGGCTGCCTCCTTTCCTTTCGCTCGATCGGTGATTTCGATGGTTTGACCTGCTTCGACCGTGTGTTTCGCTCGATGTTTTACCACACCATCGACCAGAACCCGTCCCTCTGTCAGCATTTTTCGAATTTTTGCTTTGGTCGTTTCTGGGTACATTGCTGCAACGCCGTCAATGAGAGAGATTGCTTCGTTTGGTGTTGACTCCATTGCACTCACTCACAGGAACATTGCTCGACACCGGTCGCCTTTGTTTGAGGGTTGCCCTGGTGAAAGCAGGGTTAAGCCGTCTGCTCGGGCGACGCCGCCGAGGTTCCCGGAACCTTGGTGGCCCGTGGAATAGGCAATGGGGTGGTCGCCACTCGTATCGATTGAGATTCTTCGCAGAGCAAGACACGTTGCATCGCCCTTGATGTCTTCACCAAGTTCGACCATGAGGTGGTGTTCTTTCGGGCCACCCCCGTGCATGGATGCTCGGAGATAGGGGGCGACGAGAACACGAAACACGACGTGACTGCTTGCTGGATTCCCTGGTAGACCGAAAATCGGCGTTCCGTTCCATGTACCAAAGAGAGGCGGTGAGCCAGGGCGGATTTTGACGCGCCAGAAATGAACGTCGCCTTCTTCTTCCATGATTTTGCGAACGTAGTCCCATTCACCCATTGAAACGCCACCTGATGTCAAGATGAGATCACATTCCTTTGCTGCTGTATCGAGGCTTGAGCGAAGTGCGTCCATTGAATCATTCACAGATGGGTAGCGGATGGCTTCATGGCCCATCCAATCCACAAGCCCCGCCAAACCAAAAGAGTTTGATTCGTATATTTCGTGTGCTTCAAGTGCCTCACCTGGAAGTTTTAATTCGTCGCCCGTTGAAAGAATTGCAACCTTAGCGCGCTTGAAAACGGGGACGGTTGGCCATCCCATGGTTGCGCACAAACCAACGTTGGCGGGCGTCAGAGTTGTTCCCTTTTCCAGTGTGACTTCACCGCGCTTCAAATTTTCACCTTGTTTGCGGATAAAATGAGGCCGGCCTTGCTCGGTGAGCGTGACTTCATTCCCAGCCTCATTCATTTCACATCGCTCAATTGGCAAGATTGAATCTGCACCTGGGGGCATGGGTCCACCCGTCATAATTCGAGACGCTTGGCCTGGTTGGAGGGGTTGTGTGGTTTCTCTTTCCCCTGCTTGAATGGTCTGCACAATTTTCAGCGTGGTTGGAGGATGGAGGGTGTCTTCGTGAATGAAAGCAAAACCATCCATGGCTGAATTGTCAAACGGTGGATCATCCACCTTTGAACGCAGGTCATCCGCAAGGATTCGCCCATGTGCCTCATCAAGTGGCACATCTTCAACGCCGACCGAGAGAAGGGTCTTGGTCGCAAGAGCAACGGCCGACTCGATGTCGATGAAGTAGGGTACCTCGGTCACAGACTGTGCAACCGTTGCCTCGGTTTGAGGTTCACGGTCATGAAAGAAGATCGATGCCACGCTTCGCTGTTGCAAGAACGAGAACCCCAATGAGCAGCCAACGTACGGTTGTTTGCGGCGCTTTTTCAGCACCGAATTTTGAACCAATGTAACCGCCACAGGCCACAGCGATTACAAATGAGGCAAGTGGGTCAAGGGACAAAGAAAGTTGGCCTGAGAGATGTGCACCAAAAAGGCCTGCCGCTGAATTTACCCATATGAACAGCGCCGCAGTGGCTGCTGCAGCCTTTGGAGTTGCCCAGCGTTTAAGCACGAGAATCGGGGACAGGAAGATGCCTCCCCCAACGCCAATCATTCCGCTGATCACACCAATTGAAGCTCCAATAGGAATCGAAGTTTGAAGGGTTGGTAAGGGGGTTGGTTGTGAACTTTCTTCGTGTTGTTTTGAGGTTGCTAAACGGTAGGCTGCGAAGAGAAGAGCGGCTGAAAGAAGTGTGTCGTACACGGCTCCATCGACTTTCAGTGTTCCCCCATAAAGGGCTGCAGGGAGGCTTGCTGCAATGAACATCAACGATAACTTCGGTCGGTGAAACCCTGCTTTTTGGTAGTGGTAAAACGCAAGACTTGCAACAACGAGGTTGAGCACCCAAGCATGTTGCTTGAGCCATGAGCTGTTCATTGACGCAAAGGTGGAAAGGGAAAGGAGGGCGAGATAGCCTGAAGCCCCACCATGACCAACTGATGCATACAGCGCTGCGATCACAAAGAGCGCTAAACACAAGAGAAGTGTTTCGGCAGCCATAGAGAACCGTTCCAGGGCTCACTCAAACTTCATTTCATTCCCGCATTCAGGGTACGAACACGTAACGGTGTATCGGGATTTCTTTGGTTTAGGAATTTTGAGCATTGAACCGCAAGAGTCGCATTGGACACGAAGGGTTTCCGGACCTTTTGGAGCGGGTGCATCACCAAGCGTACGTCCGACATCGGTTGACCAGCCAAGGTTATCCTTGTAGGAATCGCCTGTGGTGTTCATTTTCTTTTGTTTCAAAGAAAGGCGCATCTTACGCTTGCGCTTTTTTGGTTTTTTACCGCCCGATGGTGCCTTTCTCGCCATGTGAATCGGACTTCCCTTGGTGTCGTTGTATTCAATGACTTCGGCTAAATTCGTCACCGAGATGTTCCCAGACACCATTGACTGGGTTGTGCAAACCATGGCCATCCGCCTCAATTTGTTCTACGGGTGGCGAGTGGGTGCTTTCCCGTTGATCTGCTGAAGTGAAATCAATTTCTAGTTCGAAGTGAATATAATTCCATCCTCGCCGACGTTCGAGTCATACATTTTCTGTAGAACTGACTTGACCTCAGAAATATTGTGTTCTTGCTTGTGATCTGGTAATTCAAATTTAGTAAAATGGTCGGGTAAAACCGAGAGAAATGTCTCAACATCAATGTCTGCGACGTTCTTTAGATGATGTGGTAGGAATTCAACCACTAATGTTTGACAATTTGACAAAATGTCGTTCATACCTTTCATTGCAAAGTACTCAGACCCCTCGATGTCCAGAAGAATGAGATCGTAATCATGCTTCGGTAGATAATCGTCAAGTCTATGAGATTCTAATTCAATGATTTCTGGATTATTGTAATCATAGAGGAAATTGCTCTTTTTAGGTTTCCTCTTGCTTCCACCCGAGTTGACTGTGTTGAGCAAAAATTCTACTTTTTCATGGGAATCATTTGCGAAAATATTGTGCGGTGTTATGTTTTCAGCATTGTTCAGTTGGAGATTTATTTCGAGCAATTCGAAGGTGTTCGGGTTTGCTTCAATAGCTGTGATCTCCTTACAGTGTTTTGAAAGTGGTATTGCTAACGAACCAATGTGTGTTCCTACAATCAAAACTTTTGATTCTTTGTTGATGAATTTCTTTAGTCGTTCCACTTCTTCGATGCCGAATCCACCTGAACGTAACTTTTGACCGACTTCAAGATCCTCTGGGTCAACTGCGAATAAACCATTTTCACTGTTTGTGATGATGGCTTTGATATTATGACCAAGTTTCTTCTTAAGTCGCTTTGATTTGATTTTCTTAAGACCAAGATTGAGGCGCCAATAAAGTGCTCTAAGCGCCTTCCCCGCCATGTGAATCGAGTTCCCCTTTGCACCGTTGTATTCAACGACTTCGGCTAAATTCGTCTCCGAGGTATTCCGAGACACCGTTGACCGGGTTATGCACGATGTGGCCATTCTTCTCAAGTGCTTCCGCAAGTGGAGGGCGTGCGTTGTGAGGGTCTGTGTGGTAGATCACCACTTCTTCCGCTTGACAGTCTGATGCGAAGTCAACGATTTCTTTGTGGCCTGCATGCGTCGAAAAGGAGTATGTGTCCCACTCGAGGGGGATTTCGGTGTCTTTACCGAAAATTTTCAACTT
>JAQXFM010000199.1 GCA_029250305.1 Candidatus Poseidoniaceae archaeon
GCCATGCTGTGAATGAGATCGCAAGTGCAGAAGTATCTCAGGATGAAATCGCTGCAGCTCTGGCTCAATCCCTCAACCTACCGCCAGCTCCCGCTGCAGTGCCCCAAGGACTCCCTCCCGGTGCTATGGCACGTGGCCTACCAGCCCCTGGCGCACTCCCTCGAGGTCTCCCCCCTGCCGGTCTACCACCCGCTGGCCTGCCTCCAAAGGCCCTGCCGCAAATTCCGATGCCAATGCCCACCCCACTCCCTGCCCCCGTGCCTGCACCTGCTCCAGTAACTGCTGCAGCGGGTCCACCACTCCCGCCCTCAGGTTTGCCAGATGGCTGGACGATGGAACAATGGCAACACTACGGGCACCAGTGGCTCCAACGGAACGGTCAGTGAGTTGGGCGCATCTCTAAAACAGGTCGCCGACTGGAATGGCCATGAGCAGCATCGTTCTCTTTGGTCCCCCTGGGGCAGGAAAAGGCACTCAAGCCGAACGCATCACGGATCAAACGGGTTTGCCACAAATTTCTACCGGCGACATGCTGCGTGCCGCCGTCAAGGCTGGAACTGAAACCGGTACCCTCGCCAAGACCTTCATGGATGCAGGTCAATTGGTGCCAGATGAAGTCATTATTGACCTGATTAAGGAACGGATTACGCACCCTGACGCCAAAGACGGCGTGATGTTCGACGGATTTCCTCGAACCATTCCACAAGCTGAAGCCCTCGCAACAATCACTGAAGTGTCTCATGTGATCGCCATCGAAGTGCCTGACGAACGAATTGTCGAGCGAATCTGTGGCCGATATTCATGTGCCGGGTGCGGGAGCGTTTTCCACGACACGTTCAATCCAGTGGGTGCCGAAGGTTGCGACTGTGGTGAATGGCAAGAAAAGCGCAGAGCGGATGATAATGAAGGAACCGTGATGTCCCGTCTAAACGCTTACCACGAGCAGACATCACCCCTCGCTGATTGGTATGAATCTAAAGGAATCTTTCACCGCATCGACGGTGACCGAGCCATCGATGACATCACTGGTGACATCTTAGCAGCGCTTCAATGAAGGTGGTCAAGTGTCCTCACGCCAGCGTTCTCGGAAGAAAAGCGGGCAACAAAGGCGAGCCATCGCGCAACAAGGTCAACAGCGCTTGATTTCGATTCTAAACCGTGCTGATGGTGTTGACGAACGGTTGCTTCGTTCATCTGCTCATCACTTGGTCAAGTTATCCCGTCGCCACCGTCTCCAAATTCCAACCGAAGCAAGGCACTTGCTTTGCAGGAAATGCCATGCTCCGCATCAATTTGGGGTCAATGCAAGGGTTCGGATCAAATATGGTCAGCGCATCATCACCTGCCTTGAGTGCTCGTCAATTCGAAGGTACGGAGGCGGCCCCAAATCTCACCGCTCCTCCTGAAGTCATTCCCGAAGTTCAGGGGAGCATCTTCTTGAACAACAGCCTGCAGGGTTGGATGAGTGCTATGAGTCGTGACATCCCTGCGTCCATTCGTCGTGAGGCTCAATCACGAGATTTTCAACCAAGCATTCGCATCGGTAAGTCTGGAATCACAGAAAACCTCATCGAGGAAATCGATGGTCAACTCAACACCCGTACTCTTGTCAAAATTAAAATCAACAGAGGTTTGTTTGAGCGAAAGGACATCGGTGCAGTCTGGTCCCATCTTGCAAAAGAGACGAATTCCACATTGGTTTTGGCTCGTGGAAATGTTGGCGTACTTTGGCGTTGAGCATTCACGGGAAAGGAAATCCTCAATAATGTCCCTCAGGTGGATTTTGATATGAGCGCCGGCGGATTGCTACGACCACGACGAAGACACCCATCGCAATACATTGCATTAGGGCTCTTGGCGTTCACTGGAACAATGATGTTCACTTCCCATTCAATCGCTGGCGGTGGCTCCTCGAGTTCTGCTGGTTTCCAAGACATCGATAACACTCAAGCAGTGTGGGTCGGTCTCGGTATTCTCCTCGGTGTCTATGCGTTAATCATCACGGAAGTTGTTCACCGAACACTCGCAGCAGCAGTCGGAGGGCTCCTTGCAATTCTTGCCCTTGCATACTACACACCAGAAGCAGCAGAGGTGTCCTTTAGTTTAGGTGCTGTGACCACACTCATCGACTGGGAGACGATTGGTCTTCTTTTGGGAATGATGGTCATGGTTGGCATCCTCTCTCACACTGGTTTGTTTGAGTGGTTTGCTGTTCAAGCCTACAAGCAAAGCGGCGGATCTGTCTGGACCCTTGTTGTGATCCTATGTTCCGTGACGGCAGTGCTTTCGGCGTTCCTCGATAACGTCACCACCATGTTATTGCTTACGCCGGTCACAATTCAACTGGCGAAAGTCCTCGATCTCAAACCAATTCCGCTCCTCATTTCGGAAGTTCTCTTTTCGAACATCGGTGGTGCAGCGACCATGATTGGCGACCCACCAAACATAATGATTGGATCTGGTTTGTCAGCTGCAGCGATTGAAAAAGCTGGGTACCCTGATTTGGCAGGTGCTGGTGTTACTTTCAATGATTTCATCATCGAAATGGCGCCCGGTATTTTGATGACAATTGTTCCTAGCTTTATGTTCATCAAGTGGTTTTACAGCGAAGAATTCTCAGGAACCCGAGTTCGTGACATCGCTGAACTCGAATCCAAATACGGCATTAAAGATGCTGCCATGCTCAAAGTAAGCGGGACCATCCTGGTGCTTGTTGTTCTGAACTTCTTCCTCCATCCGATCACGCACATCGCTGTTTCTTGGATAGCGCTTGTCGGTGCCGTCCTGATGCTCTTGGCGACCGATCGCCACGAACTGGAAAAACCACTTGAACACGTGGAATGGACAACCCTCCTGTTCTTTGCTGGGCTGTTTGTTTTGGTCCATGCATTGCAGTACTTAGGCGTCATTTCTTTCATCGGCGACTATGTCACAAAAGGCATCGCTATGTTTGGCACCGATGAAGCGGGGGACGTGGTCCGTCTTGCTGCTGCGGTTTTGATCATCCTGTGGGTTTCAGCAATCGCTTCGGCCTTCATTGACAACATTCCTTACACAGCTACGATGATTCCAGTTGTTATGCAAATCGCCAACGACCTCAACATCGATTTGAACCCAATGATTTGGGCGCTTGCATTTGGTGC
>JAQXFM010000190.1 GCA_029250305.1 Candidatus Poseidoniaceae archaeon
AGTTCAACACGCGCTTCTTCACCGAGTTTGAATCCAAATGCAGCTGGAGTTCCGCTGCCTTGAAGACCGAATAATCCGCCGCTTTGATAGTTACCTTTGACTTTCATGGTCACTTCAACGATTGGATTATCGTTGGTCGAATCCCAGACGTTGTGACCGTCTTCTTCAGTGATGGTGTAAGAGAAAACGATGTTTTTCCAGTTCTCAGCAGGCCACGGTTGTTCGGTGTGCTGGTAGACTTTGCTTGCGCCGCGATAAACGGTGATGTTGAGGTATTCGCAATCGTTGTTGCAACTTCCTTCGCCACCGTTATCGATATCGCCTTCGTAATAGACGTTGAAGTTGCCACGGATTTCCTCACCAATGGTCATGTTCAATCGCTTGTCGAGTGTTGGTTCCATTGCGAATCGATACTTGATGTTGATTAGGCCGTTGTCCTTTTCCTCGGTCAACTCACCTTCTTCAACCGATTCACTTTCGTTGATGTTGAAGTGCGTCCATTCGGTTGCCATGCCGTTGCTCCACATGTACATCGTGGTGTTGTTGGCATTCGGTTGCTTTGGGTCTTCAACAGGTTCGCTTTGAGACACGGAGACATCGCCTGCTTGAACAGGTGTCAACATCATTGCAACAAGGATAAGCGCCACAAGGGTCTTGGCTCGCATGGTTGAGATGCGGTGCTCCATACATTTGACGGTTACGAATCTGTGGACTGTCGAACGACAGGCCAAAAGTGCGCATTTTCAGTCAAAACGTTGGAATCCCAGGTTATCGTTTGGTTGATTCAGACCTTGGTTTTGGGTGAGTCGAAGAGCGTCGCCGAGCAAGTTTGGTTGCATTCGAGCGGTTCTCAAATCGGTTCCTCCAACGCCGGTAATGATGGCCATGACTTTGATGGTATCACCAAATCCAGCGTCTTGTCGTGCACCCCAAATGACGTTGGCATCCTCGCTGACCTTTGAAGTCAGCAAGTCAACCACTTGAGATGCGGTATCGAGCGTCATGTAACGCCCACCGGTGACGTGAATCAAAACACCAGTTGCGCCCGAGATGTCGACATCCAACAACGGATGGTTGAGTGCCTCATGAACGACTTCTTCCGGACCACGGTCGCTTTCACCGTAGAGCATCATGGTGACGCCACCGTTTGCCATAATGGCTCGGACATCGGCGAAATCCAGATTGATGAGTGAAGGCAGTGTAATGGTTTCAACGATGCCTTTGACAATCTCTGCAACCAGTTGGTCCATGATGGAGAACGCTTCATCCAACGGAAGGTGAGGCACATAGTGCAACAGGCGGTTGTTGTCCAACACCAGTACAGCGTCAGCAACTCTTCGCAAAGATTCCAAGCCTTCGAGAGCCCTGGTCATGCGCTGTCGTCGCTCGACATGGAACGGCGTGGTAACGATACCAACAACAAGAGCACCAGCAGCTTTTGCTTCTTCAGCCACGATTGGACAAATTCCAGTTCCAGAACCTCCACCTAATCCGCTGGCAATGAACACGAGGTCTGCACCTGTGACAATTCTTCGAATCATTTCTCGGCCAGCCTCTGCACATCGGCGGCCGGTTGAAGGGTCGCCTCCAGCACCGAGACCTCGGGTAATGTGACGGCCAACGAGGAGTTTTTGCAGGGCACGGGTATGATCCAAATGCTGCTTATCGGTGTTGATGGCTACCGTGACAGCGCCTTCGACACCCAAGTGAGTAATACGGTTGAGGGTGTTGTTTCCAGAACCTCCACAACCAACGATGAGGATTCGTGGATTTGGTACGCCAAGTGTTCCAACCTCGTCATCCATGAGAGCGGTTGCACCGCGCTTGGCTTCTTGGGCCATCTCATTCACCATGTTGGCGAGTGTGCTGTTATCAGTTCCTGAAGTACCGGGTCCCATCCCTACACATCCTGATTCCGAGAGCCTACTCTTTCCCTACTTAAGCGCGCACATTCCCGAGTCAATCGAGAGGGCGATTTTGGCAGTAGATGTTCCATTCCAAACTCCTCGTAAGCAGCCATATACCTCGACCTATGATAAGGTAAGGGTTGGATTGGAGATTTTCGCTGATTTTAGCCTCCAAAGACACTTTCCCGTCTCTGGCCTAATTGATGAGGATTAAGTAGTGGTGGTTGGTGCGTTGGAATACCTCGCTTAGCTCAGTTGGTAGAGCACCTGACTGTAGTTGTGTAAAAACAAACGTCTCAGCAGACATCAGGGTGTCCCCAGTTCAAGTCTGGGAGCGGGGACTCTAATTCTATCAGTTCGGATAGTCCACGCTCTATCGAGAGGTAGATTGTTTCCTGTTGTGTCCTCTTTAGCGAAGCGGTAATTCAGATTATCCGATTAATG
>JAQXFM010000192.1 GCA_029250305.1 Candidatus Poseidoniaceae archaeon
GTATCCATTCTCATCGGTCCACTGTTGGAGAACCGTTGGTTCTTGTGCAACTTGTTGGGCCACAGGTTGAGCAGCAACAGGTGTGGCAATGGTTGCAGGCTGTGCTGCAGGCATGACCACTCCAGGGGATGCCGTGAGGGTTTGTTCGAAGGATTTTGTTGGCTCTTCATCTTGGCCACTGCGACGTAAGAACATCACTGCTCCACCGCCGAGTACGCCAATCACAAGCAGAGCAATGATGATCATGTTTCGAGTTGATTCTGCATCGGCTTCTGCGGCTGCTTGAGCAACATCGCCAACACCATCGCCATCGGAATCCATTGTCTCAGCGGCGTCTTCAGGGAATGCATCTGCGTTGTCACCAACACCATCAGCATCAGAGTCCATGGTTTCAGTCGCATCTGTGGGCGCCCAGTCAGCGTTGTCGCCAACACCATCGTTGTCGGTGTCCAGCGTTTCAGTGGCATCATTGGGGAACGCATCTGCGTTGTTACCGACGCCATCTTGATCGCTGTCAATCGTTTCAGTTGCATCTTCAGGGAAGGCGTCTGCGTTGTCACCAACGCCATCGTTGTCGGTGTCAGCAGTTTCGGTTGCATCAAGTGGGAATGCATCGACACCGTCCTCATCGCCATCGCCATCTGTGTCGGCAACGATCGGGTTTGTTCCTGCCGTTGCTTCATCAACATCGATCAACCCATCGTTGTCGTCATCGGTGTCAGCATTGTCGCCTGTGCCATCGCCATCGGTGTCGATGGTTTCACTTGAGTCGAATGGGAATGCATCATCAGCGTCGAGTGCACCGTCGTTGTCGTCATCGGTGTCAGCATTGTCGCCTGTGCCGTCATCATCAGCATCGCTGGATTCTGTGGCATCGAGAGGGAAGTTATCTGCTGCATCAAGCACACCGTCGTCGTCGTCGTCGGTATCAGCGTTGTTTCCAATGCCATCAGCGTCGGTGTCCACAGATTCACTTGAATCAAGCGGGAATGCATCATTGACGTCCAATGCACCATCGTTGTCATCGTCTTGGTCGGCGTTATCACCGGTGCCATCACCGTCAGCATCGCTGTCTTCTGAAGCGTCAAGTGGGAACAGATCGGTCGTATCTGGTGTGCCATCTCCGTCATCGTCTTGGTCAGCGTTGTCGCCGGTTCCATCGTTGTCGGTGTCGGTGTCTTCGTTGGCATCAAGTGGGAATGCGTCGTCAACATCCAGCACACCATCTGCATCGTCATCGGTGTCGGCATTGTTTCCAGTACCATCCTTGTCGGTGTCGGTGTCTTCGCTGGCATCAAGTGGGAATTCATCTTCTGAATCATCTGTACCATCGTTGTCGTCATCGGTGTCAGCGTTGTCACCAGTTCCGTCAAGATCAGCATCAGCATGCTCGTTGGGATCGTTTGGGAAAGCATCGACTTGGTCGCCGTACCCATCGTTATCCGAGTCGTAATCGATGATCTCGATGCTGTTTGATGCGGAAACGGTGGAACCGAGATCCGTGCCATCATTGGGCGTTACGGTGAAGGTCCAAACTTCACCAATGGAGGTCTGCATATCATCGATCATCGGGTTGTCGTTGTAAGCAGAAGCAAGGCTTCCATCCTTTGTCCATCGAATTTGACTGTTGGTTTCCGAATCGCCATCATTGTCGTTGAAATCGTAGGTTGCAATCAGCACTTCATCGTGGTAGGCCTGGGTGGTAGAAGGGGAACCTTGAGGGGTGCTCACATAGACATTTGTGGCCACTGGAGGTGTGTTCTGAACCACAATTTCGGTAATAGAAACACTGTCAGTGTCCCAAGCATCGCCAGAATTCTGATTGTTTCCATTTCCTTGTAAAACAGCGATGTTGACGCTGACGGTTCCGCTGCCTGCGCTCGGTGCTTGCCAGTCGAAGGTCCATCCAAGTTGCCCTGAGCTGGTGTGTGTTGCACTGGTACCGCCCGAGATTTGAACGCCGCTACCAGCGTTTTGAATGGTGCCTTTGTTGACCACAACGTTGAACCCACCAACAAAGGCTTGAGTTCCACCGGTATGGCCGATATTGATGCTGTACACTTGGCCTGCAGTGTAAGAGGTTGGGAAGTCATTCGTAGCAGTGATACCACCGGCGTTGTAGTGGCATGTGCAACCAGCAGAGGCTTGGTTGTGCTTTCCAGAGGAGCTTCCTTGAATCGCAGGTGCAGCAGCGAGCAACACCATCAATACGCCAATCGCAAGTGCCTTTGTGAGGGTCTTCATAAGCCAAAGGCGTCTCATTCGATATTTAACAAGTCGCTCAATCAGTCAGATTATGCTCGTAGCAGCGTCATCATTCCGCTTCATGCTGGTGAGTCGTGTTCGTTGCGTCGTCAAGTCCAACAGGGCGCTTTGGCGGCAATTCCTTCGTTTGCGCCTTCTTTTGATTTCCACTGAGCGTTACAGCGCCAGCCGCAACCAACAAAGCGCCGGCAAGGATGAACAGCCACATTGTCATGTCTGTATCATCAGAGGATGAACTCTCATCGTTTGATTGATTGATGATGGCACAGCCAAGTGCATCCACCACTCGGCCCGGGAGGCTGTTGAGGCACATGTCATCGGCGTTTGACACGCCGTCGAGATCATCGTCCAATTGAGACATGCTGCAACCTTGGACGCCAACTTGGGCGAAGGTTGGAGTTTGGGGGCAGGCATCAACGTCGTCCTTGACGCCGTCGTTGTCGTCATCATCGTCTTCTGCGCCGTCAATGCAGCCATCAGCATCTGCATCTTGGCCGGGGAGTGCGACGCCAATCAATCCAAGTGGGCATGCGTCAACAGGATCTTGGAACCCATCGTTGTCATCATCAATGTCTTCACCAGCATCTTTGCAGCCGTCTTGGTCGTGGTCAAATTGTGAATTCATTCCTCCAACATTCCAATTGATTGCTCCGGTGGGGCATGCATCGACAGCGTCGTTGTACCCATCGTTGTCATCATCATCGTCGTTGGTTGCATCTTGACAACCATCTTGGTCGTAATCGTTTGAATTCGTCGAGGTCCATTGTTCTCCATCCCTCGGGCACTTGTCCTCAGGTTGGGCGACGCCATCGCCATCTTCGTCGACATCGCATGCATCGCCAAGTCCGTCATCATCAAGGTCGGATTGGGTCGGGTTCGCCACTGATGGACAGTTGTCCATTTGGTCAATGAAACCGTCTTCATCAGTGTCGTAATCAGCGCATCCATCGCCTTCGTTATCCTCTTCCGGTGTGGAGATCCAGCCGACAGGACCCAACGGGCACAAATCAGCGAAATCAAACACAGTGTCCTCATCATCGTCGAAATCCTCTCCGCTGTCTTGGCAGCCATCGCTGTCGTGGTCGGTGGAGGCATCCGATGCCCAATTCATCTCACCAGTTCTGCAATCGTCCAACGCATCAACAACGCCGTCGTTGTCATCATCGTCATCACAATCGTCACCGAACAAATCCCCATCATGGTTTCCTTGGGCCGTGTTTGTCACTCGCGGGCAGTTATCCTCTCCATCGAGGATGCCGTCAGAATCTCGGTCGGTTTGGTAAAGCCAAACGCCAACATCGTAGCCACCGTAACTGGTCGCGCTGTGGACTCCAATGTTCGCTGTGCTGCTGAGCATGAATGTAAGCAAGGGAGAACCATCGAGGGCAAACGTAAGGTCAGTAGGTTCGTCGTTCCCATCTCCTCCAGCAGAAACTGCCCATGCCCATGTACCGTTTTGGAGGTAGGATGCTAGGAAAATGTCGTTGTGGGTCCCATCGTCGACGCCATCGAGGTCATCGAGCTGATCGATGCCGATCATGAGGCCAGCAGATGTTGTTCCAGTGATGACAATGTCCCCAATTGCGTTCGTTACGACGCCTGTGGCACGGTCGACCCCAGCACCTCCTGCTGTGGCGATCCCAGACCACGCACCAGATGACGAAACGGTGCCCAGGATTAGGTCGGTGCTGTTTGAGGTTTCGGTGGCGAATCCCCCAAAGGTGGCGTTGCCAATGAATTCACCGACCACGCTGAGGCCTTGAGTTGGTGACCCGGAGCAATCCCATGCCCGGTCTTCATTGACGCTCCCTCCGGAGATAGCCCATGCCCATTCGCTGGCTTGATAGGAGGCAACCATGAGGTCGGTTTGGCCATTAGAAATGAGCAGTGTTTCACCTGCTAATACTTCACCGTTGAAGGTAGCGGCGACATATGCTTGACCTGCCCCATCAAGGCACAAGCCACCAACCGGCTCGATGCCATCTTGAGTTTCGAGCACAACATGGGTCAGAGGATTGCCTCCTTCGTCAAAGACTCCAATCATCATGGTCGTTTGTGTTCCTGCGGGGAGAATTTCTCCGTTGAAGTCCATTGTGTCTCTGTAGAGCACGCCCACGTGGATTTCATCGGTCGGTGTGACCATCATGTCGAACACGAAATTATCGTATTCGTTGCCAATTTGAGTGGCCCATGCCCATGTTCCGTCGCCATTTAGGCGGGCGAGGAACACGTTCCCGTCATCGTCTTCGTCGTTTTTCGTAAGGGAATTGACGCCATCGAGTGCTAATTCACATTGGAAACCAACGCTGTTCAGGCAGTAGGTCCCCGCAAGGATTGCATCACCGTTCGAGAGCAATGCGACCGCTTCGATTGAGTCGAGGCTGGGACTGCCGAAAGCAATGCTTGCGTTCCAAGTCCCATTTGAGTTCACCCATCCGAGGAAAGCATCGCGGTCGGTTGAGCCCCCTATGGCACCGTACCCATCGATTTGGTCTCGGAATTGAATATCGCCTTCATAGCTGCCTGCGACGAGGAAGGTGCCATTTGCATAGATGGTTGACTGTGAAATGAAATCATCACGCGCACCGCCAGCGCTCGTGACCCAGCCGAAGGCAAGGTCGGTGGTTTCGTTGTCCTCTACAACGTGGTTGGCGCTGTTCGTTGCCTCGAAGGTCGCAGCATTGAGGGGGATTGATGCCATCGAGGCACACACCAAAAGAACTGAAATCAGCACCACAGGTGTCCATCGCATGGTGATGGGAACGACTTATTGCATTTGAAACCCCGCTTCTTTCGTACCCCACATGTTGAAAGAGAAACCGTGCCACGAAGATTCATGTGGGCGCCACAAGGTGTATGGCGACAATCACTCGAGCCTCTGGAAAGCCACCAACTCATGACCAACTTGCTGAATTTGAACTGTTGGCCAAGTTGGCATTCTTCTGCAGGGCGCATTCTTTCGCAACAAAACGGTGATCTGGTTGAAGGTCAACAATTCGATCTTCATCGAGTTGAACGTCAACGCTTGATTGAAGAAATGTGGGTCGTGCACTCCATTCGTCAGAGTGAAGCCCCTCGTTTTCTGGAGGTTGAATTCAATTGGTCTGGTCAACAACGGGAGGGGCGCCCGCTTGGTACTGCAATCGCCAATCTCCGCCTTGCTGTGACCGTATGGGGTGAGGATGATGCAGGTGTTGAAATCGCTGCGTGGTGGAACGTGCGCTGGTGGGCTCGGTTCATGCGCGGGCGTGTCAACCGCCTGCCTCGCGCCCTTGCGAAACAGTGGCTAAACGATGCAGCCATCCACGGGATTCATCTCATTCCGGAATCCCTCCAAGCCGGTTTTGACGAATCGGAATGAAAGCGAGTGTTCAAGGAGCCTCGGCTCCGACCTGTTTCAATGAGCGACGAAAACGGGGGAGAGAAACGTCCCAATTCCTCAAACACGAGGGGCGGTCGCCGCGGGCGTTCACGCAACAACAATCGTTCACCTCGAGGCGGTCAAAACCGCAAGCCAAAGCGCTACGGCAGTACTTCAAAAGCGGTGCTCATGGAGCGGAACGCTCAGCAAATCACGGCTATGGAAAACAAAGCCAACCAACGCTTCGAACGAAAGGAACCACCCATGGGTTTCCCAGATGACCTCAGCGATCCGAACACGCACCACTTCAAATGGACAACCTTGCCAGTGCCGTTGAAAGACGAAGAAGCTCTTGCAAAATTGGTTCTTCGTAAAGGAGAATTCGGATGGCTTGACGATGAACGGGTCGATGAACTTGCTAAAATCGTCGCACCGCACAACATGAACCTCGATCAAGCCCTCTCGCTTCGGTCTGCCCTCATGCAACAGAAGACCGTCTACGGGCACGGTCGCTTGCGATCAAGGGCGAAAGAAATGCTTCGTTTGTACAAAGAAGGCGTGAGCGTTGTCGACCTTTCGCAACGCTTCGACGGACCTCCAATGAACGTCTTCCGCCTCATCCTCGCAGAGATGCGTTGGTCGAAAACCAAAATCAAGGAAAGCCTTCGCGAGCCCAGCCGGTTGAGCAAGCGTGAACAAAAGGAGTTTGAAGCCGCTGAAGCTGCAGACCGTGTCTCAAACGTCGATCAAGGGGAATCCCAAGAAAAAGCGGATCTCTTCGAAGACATTCTCGCTGATTGGTTCGAGGAACAAGGCGTGCGGTTGCGACGCCAACCAGAAATGGTCAAGGAGCAAAAGAAAGAACTCGGTCGACCGGTGCGCACGCCTGATATTCTCTTTCTCGATCACGTCTACATCAACGACCGGCCAGTTGCTTGGATTGACGCCAAGCACTTCTATGGTGCTGATGTGGAGTTCCAACGTAAGAAAATGGCCAAGCAGATGGACCGTTACATCGAGGAATGGGGCAGTGGAGCGGTCGTGTACCGCCACGGCTTCAGCGCAAACTTGTTCATGCCAGGTTGCACCCTCCTGGACGCCAGTGTGCTCGACCTTTCGGCTTTTGATGCCAATGATTGATTCACCTAATTGTGGTCGCCTTTACGCCCAAGCCCAATGATTGGAGTGCTTGTGAGATCGTGGTGACTTCGCTGTCTGTGAGGGGCTCCTCCAATCGTCTTGGAAGCACAGCTAAGGAGACGCCAAGCATGCACAGCCGCACGTAGACCCTTGAGTGTAAATCCAACGTACGCAGTTGATCCATCACTTTCGAGTTTAGTGCAGACCGAGCAGGTTCTTCCATTAACTTCGAGGCCTGAGCAAATGTTCTGGATTGAAGCATCAAATCACTCCATGCATTTGGGCCCCAGTCATTCAGTCGAAGGGTTCGAACCGCTTTCTCACCAGCCGCAGAAATTGACAGTTGCCATTGTTGATCGTCAATGTAATTCGAGGTATGGCGGGCTTCATCGGGTTTCCAAACGAGGAGCACAGGTTGTGATGCCTCGAAGCCAATTGCTTGGCCACCGGAGCCCGGCGCACCAGCCTCTGTGCGCAACTCAACCCCGCCCGCAGCGATGCCGAGTACATCTCCGAGACCACCGCTATGAAGGCGCTCGATTCGATGGGCGATTCGCAAGTATTGGTCATCACGGCCCACTTTCGTGTGGGCATGAAAGGCTCTGGCCACTGCGACAAGACCGGCAGCTGACATGCCGAATCCCTGGCTGACCGGCAGCGAGAGAACGACCGATAAATTGAACGAGTCTTCTCGTTTTACCAACCTCGAATCACGCAACGCCTCGAAGAGATCGGTGTAGAGGCTCAAGGAATGCTCAATTTTTGTTCCATCCATGGCGGTGACATCAACCTCAAGCACTCCATCTTCGATATCCTTGGGCACCTCGTCGAGCGAAGACCCTTGAGAGATGTAACGTGGGGCAGAGGCTTGGTTGGTGCCGGTGTGTTCGAGGGTGACCTCAACACCGTCAATTACGTTGAACCCAGCACCCCTGCTTCCTTGGAAACGAGCAAGCCGTGCGTCTTTCCAGATGGAAAAGATGAGCGTGATATGGCCGCCACACTTGACAGTTAGCGGGTCCATGTTGAGCGCTTCAAGGCTCAGAACTTGAACGCTTGGGCGTCAGTTGTCTCAAAGGGTGTTGGTTGGAACAGCGCCACAGGCGTTGTCGAAGGCGTTTCACAGCTTCCGCTTAATGTGGCGGAAGTCTAGGACGATGGTCCGCTCAAACGAGAGGGTTGCCGTCAGAGTCGGTGGTCTTGCCCATGATGATCAAGATGGATTGCACGAATGCCCATGGGAGGCTCACGAGGGCACCAATGAAGGTGATGGTCAGGACGAGTTGTGCGATGCCCATCCCGGTCTTGCCGAGATAGAAG
>JAQXFM010000195.1 GCA_029250305.1 Candidatus Poseidoniaceae archaeon
CAGTTCCTTGAGACTTCCTTGCCAAATCGGTAGTTGCTCCAACGGCGTCATGCTGATCATGTTCTTTGTAATCTGAGGGTGCTCAATCACGAGTTTCGCAATGCTGAAGGAATGGTCCATCATTCGTTCAAGCGACCTAGCGAGGTTAGCATATTCGACAGCTTGAGTACGTGTGAGGTTCAATTGCGTGGCCACAGCGTGCGAATCGAGGAGTATTCGAACCTGGCGGTCAATAAGGTACAACAGGGCGTCAACTTCATTCTCTCGCTCTTCAGCATCTGTGATGTATGAGCGGCTTTCGCCTTCGAACACACTAATGATATCCCGGGTTAACGAAGTTACTTGCAAATACATGCGATTGAGGCTTGCGTGAAGTGGCATGTCCCCTGCGTTCATCAAGCACTTGAGTTGAATGCTGTTCTCTGATTCATCCATGATTTCAAAGCCACGGGTGCTGCGGAGGAACCTTCTCACTTGGACACTCACGTCTTTCGCCTCGTCAGTACGGTGCTCGACATGTATCTCGTCAGAGCCCGATATGTAGGCGCCCATCAAATGGTCGTGCAGACTGTTTTCAGGCAAACTTTTGGTTGTAAAATATGCCTTGTGGAGCACCTGTTCTTTGGCATCTAAGGGCGTAATCCGCAGGGCTCCACTTGGCCGCCAGTCCACCCGCAACGAGTCGCGTGCTGCAAGACCTTGTGCCAGGATCCACGGTTTTGGGAGGCTGACTGTGAACGTGCTGCCGCCCGTGGATTGGAGTTTACGAACTTCGTTTTTCCCTTCACCGATTGCCATAGGAACATCCCCTCTGAATAAATACCTCTATATAGATTATACATGGTTTTGGATATATACTGAATTTGGATAGGACAGCACATGGAACCCATAACCATTATTCTGATTGGATTGGCCCTCGTTGTCTGCGCTTACATGGCTTGGAACATCGGTGCAAACGATGTTGCGAACGCAATGGGCACCTCAGTCGGATCACGAGCACTGACCCTCAAACAAGCCGTGGTGATCGCTGCTGTCTTCGAGTTCTGTGGTGCGTTCTTTGCTGGTGATGCCGTAACAGATACGGTTCGCAAGGGTATTCTTACCGTCGATTTTAGCGACGGAACCGTGGATGCTGTGCTGTCCCAGGACATCGCATTTGGATTCATTGCGGCAATGATGGCTGCAGCAACTTGGCTCACCATCGCCACACGAATGGGCCTGCCCGTCTCCACCACACACTCCATCATCGGTGGAATTCTCGGAGTTGGATTGATTCTTGAAGTCAAGCACGGCACTTCGCTCATCGATTGGGAAGTGGTCCAGAAAGTCGTCATGTCGTGGGTCGCAAGCCCAGTCATGGGCGGATTGCTTGGTTTCTTTTCGTTCATGATTATCAAGAAACTCATTCTTGAGAATGAGAACCCAATTGACCGTTCTCGATGGCTGGCCCCTGTGCTGGCCTTCCCCACCTTTTTCGTGCTCGGATTGGCGCTTCAATTCAAAGCGCTCAAGGGGTTCATCTCTAGAGCGGCTTCAGAAGGCTGGATTGAAAACAAGTACGATTGGTTACCAGTCAAGGAAAACGGTGTCTTTGATCCATGGGCAGACAATGCTTGGATTCCTATCAACTCCATTATGCTCGCAGCAGTGATTGGCGCCATCGCAAGCTTGGTGCTTTACTTCGTGCTCCGACGCATTGACATCACTGAGGAAAAGCGCGGGTTCCGTGGTGTCGAGCGGATTTTCGTTTGGCTTCAAATCATCACAGCAGCCTACGTTGCTTTTGCACACGGAGCAAACGACCGCTCAAATGCTATTGGACCGATGGCTGCAGTTTGGCAAGTGTTGAGCAGCGACACAGGAGAACTCGCTGCGAAAGCAGACATTCCACTCTGGCTTATTCTCCTTGGTTCCGCTGGAATCGCCATCGGTGTCATGACCTGGGGATGGAGGGTTATGGAAACCATCGGAAAGAAAATCACCGATATCACACCAACCCGTGGATTTGCCGCTGAATTTGGAGCAGCAACCACCATTCTTGTGTTCTCGATGCCATTCTTGGCCGTTCCTGTCTCAACCACGCACACCCTTGTTGGCGCCGTTGTTGGTGTTGGTCTGGCAGGTGGTGCAAAGGCCGTTGACTTCCGTGTCTTCGGAAAGATTGCCGCTTCATGGGTTGCAAGCGTTCCAGCAGCAGCGTTCGGTGCCATTGTGTTGTTCGTCGCCTCTGGTGGCGAGTCGCTCAACATGATCGTCTTGCTCCCACTCTCTTTCATGGCCGTTGGTTATGCAATCTGGAAGAGCAGCGGCGAGGTGCACGTTGAAGATGCACTCTCCGATGTTGGTGGTGACGGTCACTCCGTCACACCGTTCGAATTGTTCCACGCTCACGCTCAAGAAGTTGAGAAGACCGTTGAGCACATGCTCGAGGCAGTGAACATGGCCTGCGATGGTGAGGATGCAAGCGAGGCCATCCAAGCGACCATCGATGCAGAACTGGTGGCTGACAACGTCAAGAGCGAGGTGCGCCGATTGGCCCTCAACGACATGCGCATGGGCGTTCAACTCAGCCTTGATGACTTCCTTTACATGGTAACTCGACAGGATCGCATCGCCGATTATGCACAGAACGTCGCCGAACAATTGGCCTTCCGACCGTTGTTTGACGATGACCAAGCCAAGGTAAATCTGAAGGAAATGGCCAAGGCGGTTTCTGAAACGGTTGCAAAGTACGAGGACGCTGTTGAAGCGCTCCGTGACTTCACAATCAGTGGACAGACCAAGGCTGCCGAAACCAAACTCGCTGAGCTGATCAAAGAAGTGAACCTCAAGGAGCACGAAGCCGATGGCATCGAAGCAATGGCAGCAGCCTACGTGTTCACCAACGGTGAGGATGCACCTCTTGCAGCCATGCACATGTACCGTGTCTTGCAACGCCTCGACGATGTAGCCAATGCGTGCGAGAAGGCTGCCAATGCCTTCTTGCCGATTCTCAACCGTTGAGCGAGCCATTGAAATGACAATGGTACAAGCGCAGGTCATCCGAGCCATTTCCGACTGAGCGTAGCTCGACAGTGGAATCAGGACTTAGGAGTGAACGACATGGCAGGCATGGACCCTCAACTCAAAGCCAAATTACAGAAGCAACGCTACCATATTGTGGGTGAGCATGGTGGTGTGAAAACCTGTCATTGGACCAAGGAATCTCTTCTTCGAGACCGGCAGTGCTACAAAGGGAAATTTTACGGCGTTGAAAGCCATAACTGCATGCAGATGTCGCCCGTTGTTGACCAGTGCAATCTCGCCTGCACCTACTGCTGGCGAGAGCCCCACATGGACACGCTTGAACTCACAGATCAAGACCCGCTTGATTTACTGTACGAATCCGTACGCGCCCAACGACGCCTTCTTTCCGGCTTCGGAGGCAACCCCAAAGTACCTCGGGAAAAATGGCTTGATGCTCAAAACCCAAAACATGTTGCAATTTCCCTCAACGGGGAACCAACCCTCTATACGCGTCTTTCAGAATACATGGATTTGTGCCATAAGCATGGAATGACAACGATGCTGGTGACCAATGGAACGCTCCCAAAGGTTCTCGAGAAATTGGACACCCTTCCTACGCAACTGTACGTTTCGGTAGATGCCCCAAACAAGCAAGTGTTTGACGATGTTTGCCGGCCAAAATACAATCATGGCGCTTGGGAACAGTTTGAGAAAACCATTGACCTTCTTCCATCTCTTGACACACGTATTGTATGCCGCCACACGCTGATGAAAGGCATCAACATGAGTGATGAACACATCTCACAATTTGCTGCCCTTGACAACCGTGCTGACCCGGATTTTATCGAAAACAAAGGATATGTATTCGTCGGACACAGTCGTGAAAATCTTTCCATGGAAAACATGCCAAGTCACGATGACATCATGGAATTCTCAAACAAGATTGCTCCGCTTACCGAGCGCGAAGTCCTCTCCGATTCACGTCCAAGTCGCGTCGCCCTCGTTGGGCGAGAAATATCACCGATTCCTGTGCCTGAGCCAACAATGTTTTTCCCTGAGGATTTGGGAATAGCGCCTTCAGTGAAACACTTGCCCATCGTTTCCTAAACCAGGTACAGAAACTCAGCATGAATTCCATATTGCAGGCGCATGACGGTTGCCGAATTCACCCGAATGGTATGACTTACTCCGCGGTTGCGAAGTACGGAATGAACGCACTTCCAAGAATGGCCGTAGAGTAATGAAGCACTGCAGTCAGGACGTATGCGTCGCCTGTTGGAACGTTTGGGTTCGTGACTGGAAGCGTCATGACCGTGGCAATGACAAGAGCGAGAAGAGTAAACATGTTGCGAGATTGCTCACTCCAGCGCCCATCAATCTTCGTCCAAACGACCGTACCTATCAATCCGGGAACGATCCCTCCACCCATGACGGTTGCAACTGCAAATACAGGGACGGGTATCTCGACTCCACTTGGGTCAAGTGGGGTTGTATCGTAGCCAATAACCATCAAGAAACCCAAAATTAAGAGATTGATGGCCCCCATGGCCCCTGCTGCTTTCATTCCAGTTCGAGTGTGTCTTTTCCAGTCCATGCCCTTTCCAAAGTAGTTCTAATGATAAAGAAGGTAGTTGTGGCCGTAATACCAAGTTCATGAGTCAGTACCGTGGTATGAAGAAACCAGCAAACATGAGTTTCAACATGTTCGGGGCAGTGTTCCGTAAGGCTTGGGAAAACCTCGGGAATGTACGACCGCATCAAGGTCAACCGTCTCATGTTTCCGTCATGACGAACGGTGGTTGCGAACAACCTCAGATGATTTGTTCATCACGGTACGGATGCGTGAAAAAGGCACTGAAACAACGCGTAACTCCATTTGAGGACCGCAACAACCACAACCTCAATTCAAACCGTTTGTAATAATGGACAAAGAGTCAATTGATGTTGACGCCATTGAGCGGTGGTTCATGTTCGCCCCGATGGTGGTGTTGATTTTTGCATGGCTGCAATTGAATCTCATTCTCGTTGGTTATAATTCATCAGTGTTTTCTGTTTTACTTTTGTTGCCCTTGAGCTTGTTCATCGTTCAGCGCTTTGCCCCAAAAGCATCCAGAGCATCCACTTCCTCCCAACTGGTACTCCTTACGCTCGTCGTCGTCATCATCATCTGTGAACTGATCCGGCCTGCAAAAGGCTACCCTGTCCACTACGATGGCGCCTATCATATCCTGCAGGCGTCCACCTATGCGAACATCTTGGATTTCGATGCCTTCAGCAACCGAATGTTCCGACCCCCGTTGCTGCCCGTGCTCCTCAGTACTGCACTTGCTTTTGATGAAGGAGGCTCGCTATCGTTAGTTTTGATGCGATTTATCGTGTTGCTCTTTGGCTTGCAGACCTATGTTCTCGGCAAAAGACTGGGAGCATCAACGGTTTCAGCCACGCTTTTCGCCGTTGCTGCCATCACTTCGCCGGTTGTAATTGATTGGGGTCCAAAATATTATCATGGAATCTTTGCGGCTATGTTGGCGACTACGGTCATGAATCTCCTTTTGAACATTGATTGGAAGAAACCTTCACCGGTATTGATGCTCTTCGTTGGCTTCTCATCGGGAGGCGTTGCCCTTGCCAGGTACTCATTCACCTATCTGTTAGGCGTTTTTGGCTTTTCAGGCCTGATGGCTAGAAACGTGAAGCCGATGATGTGGTTCATTATGGCATGGACATTAGCTGTTCTTCCTTTTATGCTCAATGATTGGATGGAAACGGGCGATGTATTGGCCTCTTTACGACCACAAATCAATGCACCAGTGG
>JAQXFM010000198.1 GCA_029250305.1 Candidatus Poseidoniaceae archaeon
CGTTCATCCATACGAAATGCCCCAAATGGTTGATGAGATGATCAAGCAAGAAGAACAAAACATCGAATTTTCTGTCTATCTGACCCTTCCTGAATTGACACCAGAACTTCCATTGGAGACGATTCCTCTTGCGCTTCTGAGTCACGGTTGGGGTTACCCAGTTTATGAGGAATACACCGATTGGATTTCTTACCTCGCCGCACGTGGAATCGCCGTCGCGTTCGTGCAATACCCCTCACACATTGACCCACCAATTCCTGAAGGTCTCAAGGGCATTGATGTGGAAGGTGCGTCCAACTACCCGCATCATGAATACCGTGCCATGGCAATTGCAGCGGCCCTCGACACCGTTGAGAATCTTGCTCTCAATGAATCCCGTCATCCATCCGTTGATGCAGCCCTTGGCAACGTCACCATTAACCCAAGTCATTTGTGGATTGGTGGTCACAGCCTTGGAGGTGCATACACCTTTGTTCAACTCTATGAATCAATGGAACGCGGCTGGGGGAATGAGACGCTGTTCGTCAACATCGAATCAGGATGGACACGGCCAAACCAAGCACACCTTCAACCAAACCTCTCCCGAATGCCAGCCGATACCATGGTTCACATCGCTCGTGGCGTTGATGACATGACCGTGGATGCGTGCTACAGCGTGCATCATCAACAGGTCTACAGCGCCCTACCTGATGAGCATGTATTGTACATTGAACTGCAGAGTGATTTGTATGGCTTCCCACGCCTGGTTGGTTCGCACTATCTTCCAACGGATTCTGTTCATGATCGCCTCGCAGATTTCGGCGTGTACCGCCGCATCGCAGCCCAGGCAGATTGGGTGTTTGCACGGACACAGGGCGACAACAACACGGAATCTTTTGCATACGACCACTTGACCGACGGCGAGTTGCTTCGCTCGATGGGTGAATGGTCAGATGGTACGCCTGTGTTGCCTTTATTGGTCTATGAAGACGCACTGAACACTGAAAAGAAATTTGCTTATTGCGAGACCTTTGAAGGCGTCCTCTGATTGGGATTGGGTACCTTCCTTTTGCTTGAGTTTAAGGGGCGCCTTGAACTGCCAATGCCATGAGCGAAGGCACCCCAGTTCGGACAGCACTTTACGAAGAACATGTTGCACTCAACGCCAACCTTGTCGATTTCCACGGGTTCGAATTGCCAATTTGGTATTCGAACATCAAGCAGGAGCACCTTGCGACTCGGGCCACGGCTGGATTGTTTGATGTGTCGCACATGGGGTCATTCCGTTTCAGCGGAAAAGAGGTCAAATCTTGGCTTGAAGGATTGGCGACTCAAAAAGTGACGGCCGTTGCTCCACCGCGCTGTGCCTACACCCACTTTTTGGATGATGACGGCGTTCTTATTGATGACATGATTTTTGCAGTGGTTTCTGAGGAAGAAATACTCGGCGTCCCAAACGCTTCGATGATCGACGTGATGTGGGAATGGTTCAGCAAGCATTTGCCAACGGATGGGTCCATCCAGTTGGAAAACCTCTCTGATGCGACCTCGATTATGGCTCTTCAAGGGCCTGAAGCGAAAGCATTGCTAAGCGCAGTCTTAGGGGGACAAAATCATGTGGGTCGGTTCAAGTGGCAAGCGATTGGCGACAATCCCCTCGGTGTAACTGGGTGGCTCCAAGGCACAGGATACACCGGCGAAGCTGGTTACGAAATTTTCGTACCAAATGAAGAAGTCTCCAAACTATGGCGAGCACTGATCGATGCGGGCGCAGTTCCAGTTGGACTGGGTGCTCGCGACACACTGCGGCTCGAGAAAGGATTTCTCTTGTCAGGTGTCGATTTCTGTTGGCCTCCGCTCGCAGAAGGTGAGAATGCGGCTTTCCTCGCTCGTGATTCATGGGAGACAAACGTACCTTTCGGCCTCGATCTAGAGCATGACTTTGTTGGAAAACACAGAGTGGTAGGTCACGCAGAGGACGACGCTCGATGGTGGGGCATTCGTTACACTGAGAAAGGACCGCTCCCACGTCCTGGCAAAGAAGTCACGCTTCCTGATGGCACACTGATTGGGGCACTTACCTCCGGTGCACCTGCCCCAAGTTTGGAGAACGTTGGAATTGGTATCGGCTATCTCACGCAGGTGAAGGAAGGCGACGAAGTTCTCGTGGTCGCCAGCCCAAGGAAGTCAGTCAAGGCAGTGGTTGTCCGCCCGCCGTTCCTTTGATCACAACAAGGACTCAACCGCAGCAATCATGGCCGTTTGCTGGTCCAACCCTCGATCGGTTGGTTCGACGATTGTATTTCGTAAGGACAGAAGGGCTGCACTGATTGCTTCAGTGTCCCCCCACGCTGCAGGCACTCCAAGTGCTTCTGCTCTGCAAATCTCACCCATTAAGCATTCAGAATTTACCACTGTAGGGACTCCGAAAGAGGCTGCATCGAACATTTTGACGGGCAACGCACCCTGCATGATGTTGCCACGTTGCGGTTCGTACATTGCATACATCACGTCCACATCGGCCATGAGTTCTGGAAGATCATGTGCCTCGAAAGCTGCACTCAGTTGGAGGTGGATGCCCAAACGACTCGCCTCCGTTAGCAACAGATGGTGCACAGCATCGGCAGCAACCCCATCGCCGGCGATTTTCAGGCCGGGTCGCTGATCCGCAGGTATGAGTTCAATCGCTTTGATGAGCCATTGGAAACTTTCCAATTCTCGAACTCGGCCAAGATACGCAACGGTCCAACCATTGTTTCTGACTGTTTTTTGAACATCTCTCTGAACGTATGGACGATTTTCCACCACCATGGAAGATATTCCGTGGCCATCAAGGTATTCTTTGAATCCATTGTGGACCCCATCCATTCGCATTCCTGAACTGGTGACAACAAGGTTTGCACTTCTTGCTCTTCGTAGGGCGGTGCGTTCCATCACCCATGCAACGGTACGGCGAAAAAGTGACCTTGGTCGCCCCATGAGGGCCCATGTATGATGCAGGTCATGCATGTCGTAGACCAATTTCGCTCCGGTTTTGTTCGCAACTTTCACGCCGATGGCAAGGGTATCGGCATCATGGCAATACACGCAATGAGGCGGATTCGCCAAAAGCGTTGAAATGACTGTTTTGTTGAAGGCTCGTTTGCCTTTCAAAGTCGACCATTTGGCACCGTAAGAAAATGAACCGATATGATAACGCATGATTCTGAAACCATCCCTTGATTCACTCATTTGCGATGCTTGATTTCGGTCGAACGCATGGATTGTGACATCGTGTCCTGCACCCGCCAAAACCTTGGCACTGCGGAGCACTCGTGGGTCGGGAGAGCAGGCGTTGGTTACCACCATTGCAATGCTCGCCATGGTGCCGCTATCGTGCTAGAGGACATGAGGTATTCGGCTTCCTTCTTGCAGCGGGTCAAAGGGCGATTATTATCACCGTTCCGCGCTCAGTTTATACTACACCCGAGAGGGAGGATGTATTGCTATGGTCGACCAACTGCCGAATCTGGGCCGCGAGGCCGAAATGCTTGCCACTATGGGAATGACTTCGATGGAGGACTTGTTTGCGGATATTCCCGATGAAGTTCGAATGAAAGGACGATTGCCCCTCCCCGATCCGCAATCCGAAGAAGAAATCATTGCAGATGCCCGTCGATTGCTGGGATCGAACGTTGCGCTTGGCGACCGAGTCTCGTTTTTAGGTGCAGGTCTCTACCGTAATTATGTTCCCGCAGCGGTCTTCCAGCTCATCACCCGAGGGGAGTTCCTCACTTCTTACACACCATACCAGCCAGAAGTCAGTCAAGGGATGCTTCAGGCTATGTGGGAATTCCAGACACTCATTTCAGAACTTGTAGGCCTCCCAGTTGCAAACCTCTCCCTCTACGATGGCTCCACTGCCGCTGCCGAGGCGATTACTTGCAGCGTTCGTGTTCACAACCGCAAAGCAACACAGAAGAACACGGTGTATGTCTCGGAATTAACGCCTCCAGACCGTATGTCCGTCATGGAGAATTACTGCCAAGGTGCGGAGATTCACATCCAACTGCTCAGACACAATCCAGACGGCACCGTCAATCTCTCCTCTGCACAAGAAGCAGCAGGTTCCTGTGGTGTCTATGTTGAGCAACCAAACCCCATCGGCGTTCTCGATGGTGGACTCCCGTTGTTGAAGGAAATTGTCGGTGAGCACACCGCACTCATCGTGGCTGTTCAACCAATTTCTCTCGGATTGGTGGAGGCGCCAGGTACTTACGGTGCAGATATTGTGGTTGGTGAAGGCCAACCTCTTGGAAGTCCGATCACTGGTGGCGGCCCAATTTACGGGATTTTTGCTTGCAGCAAGACCTACCTGCGATTGATGCCTGGCCGAATCGTTGGTCGAAGCGTCGATGTTGATGGTAAGGAAGCCTACTGCCTCACGCTTTCGACCCGGGAACAACACATTCGACGGCATCGAGCAACCTCGAACATATGCACCAACGAAACCCTCATCGCATTGATGGGTGCCATGCACATGTCGCTGTTGGGTCCTGAGGGACTTCACGATCTCGCTGTTCGTAACATGGCGGCCTGCACCCTTGGGAAGCAAAAACTGTCTGCTATTGAGGGCGTTCATCTTCCGCATGCTTCGAGCCATCATTTCCAAGAATTCGTGGTCGAGTTGCCCGGTCGTGCAAGCGAATGCCTCGCTTACCTCGACAGCGTGGGGATTGTTGGCGGTTTTGATTTGGCTCGTTGGTACCCCCGCCAGCCAAATTGGTTGCTCGTCTCCTTCACTGATCAAACACAAGCCAATGAAGTTGAATTGCTGGCTGAACACATCGAAGTTTGGGCGGCAAGCCAGGGGGTGACTGCATGAGTCATCTGTTCGAACACAACGGTGCACCTGGTAAAGGGTATTCTCAACCGGCACCACTGCTTCCGGAATCGGCAATTGACGTGCCTGATTCACTTATTCGAAAGCAGGCTCCACGTTGGCCACGAATTTCAGAACCTGAGATGGTGCGTCACTACACGTGGCTCTCAAAGCGAAACTTTGGAATTGACACAGGATTCTATCCACTCGGTTCGTGCACAATGAAGCACAACCCCCGAGTGAACGAAGTCATTGCCCAACTTCCGGGGATTGCTGACATCCACCCAC
>JAQXFM010000207.1 GCA_029250305.1 Candidatus Poseidoniaceae archaeon
GCAGAACGATTGCAACTGGTTGAAGGGGATGTGCTCGAAGCAGATGGTTGGGACCAGAAGATGGATGGTTGCAATGCGTTGTTTCACACGGCCACTGTCTATTCCACAAGCGGTGACGCCACCGTCATTATTGACACTGCCAACAAAGGCACACAGCATTTGTTCACTGCAGCAAAGCAATGTGGCATCACAAGAATCATTTACACTTCGAGCATTGCTGCGGTAGGCTCGGTGCCAAAGGGGCGCGAGAAGACGGAAGATGATTGGCAGACGGATCGGTCCTCACCCTACACGATTGCCAAGACAGAATCAGAACGCCTCGCATGGGACCTCGCTAAGCAACTCGACCTTGATTTGCGGGTCATCAACCCAAGCGGGGTGCTGGGTGGTGGCTTCGTCAAACCGACCCCAAGCGTTGAATGGTTCGATGATGCAATGAAGGGGCTCTTCCCTGCCGCACCGAAGATTCCAATGGCTTTCGTCCATGTGATCGATGTCGCAATCGCCCATCGAAAAGCATACGAAATTGATGAAGCTCAAGGCCGATTTATCCTTGCACCACACAACAACACCACCATCGCCGCTGTATGCCGACGGATCAGAGAACTCCATCCAGAAACAAAATCTCCGAAGCGAGCCATTCCCGTCTCGCTGATGTTCATCGTCGTGTTTCAAGACTGGGCGATGAGCTGGTTTGGAGCACCTCGGCGGATGACTCGAAAAGCGGTCAAAGGCTACTTCCGCGGTGATTCAAACCTCTCCTCGAAGAAAGCAACTGAAGTCCTCGGTATGGAATGGCGTTCATTCGATGCATGCATCAACGATACGGTGAGGGAATTCAAGTGATTGACTGGACGGGTAAGCACGGTCTACAGATTGGCAGAACTGTGGTGCGAGATGAACACCTTTTGAGAGCCACATGGCTTCTCGTTCTCTTGACGGCCATCACGTCAATGGCTATACACTTCCTCTCAGGGGACATGAGAGCCATTCCCTTTTTCATCTCTGAATCCGACTTTCCCGGTCCACAACGCGTGGTGTTCAAAGCCGGATTCACAAGTGCAGGGGTGCTCATGTGCGCCCTTGCAATGCGCATTCCCCACACGTTCGACATAGCCCCCGAACAAAATAACAGCCAGTTAGCAAAGTGGTTTGGAATAACGGCAGGCGTCACACTGGTCGGTTTGGCATGGTTCAACATGCACGATCAAATCATCATCCACAGCATCTTTGCGATGGCGTCGTTCATGGGAGGCTATGGATGGTCATGCACCGTCCACTACACTCTCTCCAACGCCCCAAGCCTCGGTCATGCTCGTAGGAAAGTCTGGATGGTTGTGGGCGCTGTTTCGTTTGCAGTCATGAACCTCTCTTTGACTGGTGCTGTACGGACACATGTGATTGAGGGTGGATTAAGGGACGGCGTTGAAATCATGAACCTATCACAAAATTCCATCGTATTTGCTGCGACTGCAGAATATTTCCTCTACTTGAGCCTCGTTATGATGCTCGCCTCGTTCGAACATGATCTGGCCCTTGCAAAACAGCAAGATTGAGGACTGTGGTCAGTCGCCTCGCACACGCTTGAGCACTTTTTGATCGAGCGACGACAACGGAACTGTACTTTCATCGATGCCCTGCTCGATGCTGCCTTTCCAGATTCGAACATGGAGATTCCTGTGGGAGAGCACGTGATGCACTTCACCGACGTACTCGTACGAAGTCACATCCAATTGCTCAGCCATTTCCGGACCCCACATGCTCGCAAGAATACCATCCTTGCCTCGTTGCACGAGGTGCGGACGACCGTCTGCATCAAGCAACACAATGCACATCAAATCGAGGCGTTTTTTGGCCCTCACCTTTGGCGCAGGGAACCGAAGTGGATTGGAAACTCCTTCGCATGAAGAGGCGATTGGGCAAGCCCCGCACCGTGGCTTTTGAGGCGTGCATACCGTCGCACCAAGTTCCATAACCGCTTGATTCCAGTTGCCAGCATCCGCAGTCCACAGAACCGCATCAGCCCACTCTTGCACTTCCTTCGTTGCGGGCGTGGCGTTTGCCATTTGCCTGGCCATCACCCTTCGGACGTTCCCGTCAACGCAAGCAATTGATTCATCATGAGCAATGCTGGCAACAGCCGCAGCAGTATAGGGCCCGATGCCCGGCAAGGATTGCAGACCAGCACCCGTCACTGGAAGATGACCGTCGTAGCCGCCTTCGGAAATGGGAGCACATACCAACTTCGCAAGTTGAAACAGGCGGCGAGCCCTGCTGTAATACCCCGCTCCTTGCCATAGTAAGAGCACCTCTTCTTCGGTCGAAGCGGCCATGTCCTGGACCGTTGGATATCGCTCAAAGAGGCGCTGCCAGAACACGATGCCACGGCTGACTTGAGTTTGCTGGAGAAGAATTTCAGACAACAGAATCGGCCACGGATCCTTCGTGTTGCGCCAAGGTAAATCCCGTTGATGCTCTGCGAACCATGCCATCAATGAGGCTTGGTTGATGTCTTGGCTCAATCGGCCACCCCGTCGGCTCAAGCTTCGGCTTCTGCTGCTGCAGACTTCTTTGCTTCGATGGCAGCGTCATTGGCTTTGATTTGCTCCCAAACAATTTCTGCAATGTCCTTGACTTGCATTTCCGAATCAATCGCCGTGAGACCGTCGCTGACCATGGTCGAACAGAATGGGCATCCGACAGCCACAGTTTCAGCGCCCGTCTCTGCGATTTCCTTGGCACGAATGACGTTGACACGCTGGTCAGCGTCTTCTTCCATCCACATTTGTGCGCCGCCAGCGCCACAGCAGAAGGATTGCTTACCATGGCGTTCGATTTCTACATCGACGCCACCAATGGCGTTTCGAGGTGCATCCAATTCGCCACCAATTCGACCGAGGTAGCATGGGTCGTGGAAGGTGACCGATGGATCGTGCTTAGGATCAGGGAGTTTTCCTTCCTTTTGGAGGTGGTTGATGAGGTGCGAGTGGTGCATAACTT
>JAQXFM010000211.1 GCA_029250305.1 Candidatus Poseidoniaceae archaeon
TACGATGTTCCAAAAGGTTCCAACTTCACCGCAGTCTCTCACGGTTTCACCGTCCTCACATGGGCCATGCTCTCTCTTTCACAAAAGAAGCCGTTGCTCGTGCTCGGCCTCCCCGGAATGGGTTTGCTCGCCACAGGGGCAGCCATGGGAATGAATGCAGCTCAAGGCGTGACCACTCAACTCGACAGCATTGTTGGCCCAGGTTTGTCCGCAGTTTGGATCGGCGTATTGGGTCTCTCACTGATGGCAACCGGACTCGTCTTGCAAAGCGCACGAGGCTTCCTACGGCATTTGCTCGTTCGTGAATTTGGTTTAGATTGAGCACGCTCATTCCGCCTCCTTTTCAAGCCGTGAATGAGTATCATTCAAGACCCTGCTGAGCATGCGTCCTTCATGGCAAGCGCAGCGGGCGGAGGCGGCGGAGGACTCGCCGGCCTGCTTGAGACATTGTCAGAGGCTCAAAATCGTGCGAGCGTTGGGGCTATGAAGCGGATTGAGTCGTTGTACGATACAATCCTTGCGTCGCCGATGATGGTTGTGGTTTTACTCGTTTTAATCGCTGGTGGCTTTGGAAGTCAAGGCTTGGTGTTTCAAGAACAAATTGACGACGACGTCGAGATCTTCCTCCCAGATGGAGCACCTTCCACTGATTTGTTGCTCGAAGTGAGGGAAGAATGGTCGACTGATATCGCCGTCATCTACATCCAAACGCCCAATGCATGGGATCCGAGTTTTACAACCAACATTACGGATGAACAATTCCTCAAGGAGATGAGTTGGGTCGAAGGCGATGATGACAACATCAACGACGGAGGTCAAACAGGCCGTGGCATCGATCCGGACAAGGACGACCATGGACGGAGCGACGGCGTGCTGTGGATCATCTCACCAGCACAGGTGATTAAGGAAGTCAACTCAGCCGACGGACGTTTCAACAACTCACTCTGTGTTCACGGCGTCAACACACGAATTCCCGTTGATGTGGATTGTAATTTACCAGGCGGTGGCCGCTATGCCATCCCTGACCAGCAACGCATTGACCAAATTATTGAAGAATCCGAAGGTGGCTTTGATGCTTTATTCAAAGACACCAACGACATGAATCCCTTCGAAGACAGCGACAACGATGGAAATTACACCAACGACATAGATGGCGATGGCATCTGGGACACTGCTGCCATTTTGGTTGGCATGAAAAGCGACCTTTCCGAAACCAAGGATTACGACGATTTCACGGCTCTGCTCGACCATTTCCAAGAAGTGATCGATGACAGACCCTCAGAATACACCAACACTGAGATGACCGTCACAGGCCTCACCAAGGTGCTCGAAGACATTTCAGATGCGATTTACGAAGACCTTCTGATGATTTTGCCATGGTCTGTGTTGTTCACCATCCTCGTGATCACTGTCCTTCACCGCTCCGCAAAGGTGGTGCTGATTACTGGCACTCCAATTGTAATGGCGTTGGCCGTAACCTTTGGAAGTTCGGTCATTCTCGACATCACACTCACGCCAATGATTGTGGCAACCTTCCCGATTCTGATTGGTTTAGGTGTCGACTATGCGCTGCACATGGTCAATCGAATTGAGGAAGTACGGCGAAAGGAAATCGACAAAGCAAACGATGAGAACGCCAGAAGACGACGAAAAGGCGAAGCGCTTGAACCTGTACCTGACTTGTGGGACATCAACTTCTATCGAGACTGTGTGATGGAAATGACGCGCTCGACTGG
>JAQXFM010000239.1 GCA_029250305.1 Candidatus Poseidoniaceae archaeon
CGCACAACGCTAACGGTTCAGCATCGAGGACATGGGACCACGCTGAGCCCGCAGGGTGGAGTGCCGCATCGATGCTCGTCCGGGTGCGCAAATCACCTCGCTCAACTCCATCTTTGAGAGGAGCATCACACTCAAATGCTGACATTCTGGCCATCAAAAGTTCATGATCAACCCACGTTGCAACAACAACATCGTTTGTAACGCAGGTGTGCCTGACACCCATTGGAAACGGCTTTCGGACTTCACCAGTGGGCGATAGCGCTGCATCGAGGTGCTGAAATTCGCCATCAATGCCCACAGCGAGGTGTCCGTTTTTGTGTGGAATCACAGTCAAGGCGTGGAAGGGTACCTTTGGTGGAAGTTCCCCCGTCATAGGTCACGGTCGTCGGGGTGGTTTGTCAATCCTCCCACACAACAGAGTGAAAAGACAGACCGCGGTGGTGCAATCATGGGTGCGGACATGGTTGTGCTCATCGCAGTAAGTGGGGGCGACATCGCATCTACAAACCAAGCCGACTTTATCCGGGAAATCGGATCATGGTCGTCCTTGCCTGTGGTCGAGGGATACCCTGCCTACGGATGTCAGCATGTTCGAATGTGGGTCTTTCCTGATGGTGTCTTGCGTGAAGACAACATCGACCAACGCTGGCTTGAAGCAACAGGCGAAACGGTTACTGAAGTCATCTTTCCATCACGCCACGTCGCAGAAAGTGGGCGGGCATGTTTGACAGTTCACCCAATCGGCGTCATGCAACTGGATCCTCAAAGTCATCCTCCATACGGTGGGAAAGCAGGTGACGCCCCGCCACCTTCAACGCGCCTCGCATCTTGGTGGCGTTGTCTTCTGGAGCGCACGCCGAATGTTGACTTGGGCGAAGCGTTCGATGTTTCACTTGAAGTGACGCATCATGGCCCTTGGCTCAATGTTCCTTGTTTGTTCATCGAAGTTGGTTCCACATCGGCAACATGGGGTCACACCGGTGCAGCCGAATTGCTCGGGCAACTCATTCACGATGGGTTAGGTTTGGATGGAAGTTCTGGCTTTGGTGCATGGGATGAAGAAGTGAACAAGGGCGAGCCAGTTCTCATCACATTGGGGGGGGGGCATTACGCTCCTCGAGGAAACATCATCGCTTCAACAGAAGGCGTTTGGTTGGGTCACATGCTCGCCACCTACGCGTTGCCATTTGAGGAGGAACCCGAAGAGGGGCAACTTGCCGCTGGCTTGTGGCGCCAATCCATCAATGCAGCCCATGCCTCAACCCAACGGGCCTTCCCCGGTGGAAACATTGTGTTCTCGATGGACAGAAAGGCGTTCAAGGGTTGGCAACGCCAAGCCATTCGGAATCACTTGGCTGACTTAGGAGTTCCACTTCTGAAGCGGAAAGGCGTGTTGAGTTTGGTTGAATGAAGTCGAACCGTTCAGGCATATGAGCAACAACCCTCAAGAATCTCCTGCGCTGACAACAATTTGGGTGAAGCCATGGTCGGTCTCTTTTCTCGAACAGTCGTGGCCGCTACTGTCCGTATGCCAAAATGGTTCGTTGGTTGGGTTTCACGCCGATATGTGGCGGGTTCAACGCTTGATGATGCGCTTCGAATCATGAAACGCCTGAGCAGTGAAGGCGCATGTTTCACAGTCGATGTGCTGGGAGAGGAAATTTCCAGCATGGAAGAAGCGCAATTCTTCCTCGATGAATACGTTCGAGTTCTCCAAGCCATTCGCTCTTCCAATTTGGATGCGAATTTATCGATCAAGCCGACTGCCTTTGGTTTGCTCATCGACAAAGAAAAAGGCATGGCGAACATCGAGAAACTTGTTCGAATGGCCAATGAGCACAACATGTTTGTGCGCCTCGACATGGAAGACCATCGCGTCACGACAGATACGATTCAGGCGGTCATTGACTTGCACAAAAAAGGGCTTACCAATGTTGGCACTGTCCTTCAGGGTCGCCTCTTCAGGACGCTTGACGACATCAATCACCTCGAAACTGAACTCGGCCCAGCAGCTGATTACAGAGTCTGCAAGGGCATCTACCTTGAACCGGAAGACATTGCATACACAGGTTACCAGGACATTGTCGATGCAACAAATGCCTCCATCGATCGAATGCTTGCGGCTGGTGCGTACTGTTCGATAGCGAGTCATGACCTCCCAGTCATCAATCACGCAACATCAGCACTGGAATCGTTCGGGATGGGTCCTGGGATTGAGGATCCTCGAAAAAATTCTGGGGCTGCACGGGACTTCAAGGGACCCGGCTATGAATTCCAAATGCTCCTTGGCGTTCGGGGGCCGCTTCGTAGAAAATTAGCCGCCGCAGGCCATCGCACTCGGGTGTACATTCCGTACGGCGAGAAGTGGTATGAATACAGCATTCGCCGTTTGAAAGAAAACCCAACTGTGGGTGCTCAAGTTGCCAAGGCCTTCTTGTTGCCTTGGACAAATCGTCCATGATCAGCGTCTTGGCTGTTTTTTGCGACGGTTGTTCGGATTGACGCCTTTCTTTGTGATTTCCTTGGGGAGAACTGGATTCGGATTGAATCCGAGTCGACCCTCTTTCCATGCTTGGCGTCGTTCCCTTGGGGTGCGAGGTTCAAAGTGTTCAGGATTTGGCGGTTCATGCAAATACATCCGCTTGATGTCAGGTGCATCAACCGTGCCACGGAGTGTTCGACCTCTGCCCGTATGGATCGCACGGATTCGCCATGTTTTTCCTTCGAGTTCAATGAGGTAACCTGCAGTGTATTTGGTCTCTTCAGGAACAACCAATACGTCAGCTTCGGATTCTTCCCCACGTGTCATGGTGAGTTTCACACGCACCATGTCTGAACGGAGGGCTGATGCACGAGCGATGAGGCTCGCTTCCGCTCGCTTTGCTTTCTTTCCATTGTGGAGTTCAATTTGGTTGATTCGCCAAAGTTTCTCGCCGTCTTTGAAGACGTCCTCAAGTTCGATCATTTCATCAGCGTCTATTTCCAATCGAGAGGTGCTTGATTGAGGGCCTTCTGTGAGGATGAATGGGATTTCAACGACTGGCGGTGGCCGAATGTGTACAGTGTGAACCTTGCTGCAATCAATGCATTTTAACAAGTAATCTGCGCCTGTTCCTTTCGGTTTCTCATTGAGAATTTCGTGGCCAGTCAGGTCATCGCAAATCGGGCAATGAACTGCATTTTCGAGAAAGACTTCCTCTTCTTCGAAAAAATCGTCCATCGATTCGTCGTCTTCCATGCTGTTCCCCATGCTCTGCGCGCAATCCCTCTCGTTTGAAGTCACCGGCGTATGATGTGGCCGGATGCGAGGCTTCAAGGGGGTGCCACATGAGGCCAATTCATGTCAAGCGAAGCGAGGACCGATGCGACGCTCGACAAAACCGAAGCGATTGCTCAGTTGTTGAGTGCCGACCCACTGCGAAGCCGAGACGAGCCCGAAATCGCTGCCAATATTGGCTCACAACTTCAGCACATGGGCCTTTCTACATGGTCAATTTCTGTTCACCGACGCTTGCGGGATGCACTGGCCCGCCTCAAGCCCCAGCGGATCATCGAAGTTGGCGGTGGTATTGGCCACCGCTCGGCTTGGGTGTATGACCTCTTCACCACCGACGGGTTCACCCCGGAACGGTATGACATCATCGAAAATGGTGCGAAATTTGCCGTCATTTTGCATCGACTTATGACCCGTTATGAAGGGGAATCCTACACCAAAATTGTCGTTGGCGTTCTCGATGCACTGGTCGGGGAAACCCTCGCATGGAAGGCTGCATCATCCACTGGACTCGAAGTGGGCGACGCACCAATTCAACCGGAAGATGCAGACGGTATGGAACTCGTGAACGGGTTCAAT
>JAQXFM010000008.1 GCA_029250305.1 Candidatus Poseidoniaceae archaeon
CAGCGCATGTTCGCTTGCTTGCACCCTTCTTGCGTTCCGGCCAAAGCAACGACGTCATCATCGCCACACGTCGCTCCGAGGTTGAATCGTTGCTCGACAAAGGCGATGGCCATCTCCCACGCCGCCAAACGCATTGGGTCGAACGAGCCGTCGGTCCACAGAAGCGACGCATTGCGCTTGCTCGTTGGCGTTCAAGCCACGCCTTTCTTCGACAATGCTGCGCCGATTCATCCGAACCGATTGGACGCATTGTTGCGGTCGGAGCGTCGATTGAATTGATGGCGTGGCGCTCACCGGTGCTCAGACGAACCCTTTCTTCAATCAAGCAACGTTGGTACATCAGCGACACCGAAGTCAACCACATCGCTCACGGTTTAGCGCTCAAGGCAGCGACCCATTATGTTCTGCCGACCCATTGGGATTCGAGCATCGATGGTGGCTTGCTTGAACGCATCACCAACGCAACCGTTCATCGAATCGACGGGTTGCACGGGCACGTCCACTTGCGCCCAAGCCTGCGCCCATCTGCCGTTAGCAACCCTCCACGCGTGGTCGTTCGGCGCATCGATGGCGATGGCATTCATGATGGAGGCGAGGTGATCGCACTGCCCGAAGACATCACCGATGGGCTGCTCATTACAAAGGCCGATGAAGGCGGGTTCGAAGGCAATCCTTGGTCGCTTGTGCAGGAACTTTCAGCCCATGACGGCGTCATCACGCAATCGGTGACACTGGCAAGCGAGGCAGCGTTGTTGGGCGTTCCAACCTTGCTCATCAGCGCCGCGCAACGAGGCTTCCTCAATCGTTTGCAAGACGAAGGCTACCCCTTGTTCCGTTGGACTGAGGCGTGCGAGGGCGATTCGTGGCACAACTTGCACGCCCAATTTCTAACAGGCTTGCATTTGACCGAAGCGTTAGAGCCAGCGGAGTGGCCTGATGCTCGTCGTCAATTGGCGCAGTGGCTTGGCTCGAACCTCATTGATTGAGCCACTTCTTGAGGATGGTGAGGTGATCACCAGCAAACTCGACCTCACCTGAAAGCAAGGTTTCAATGGGCCAGAACCGGGCGTCTTGTGCATCGTCCCCAGCCGTTGGCGTTTGATCCTCAGTCACCTGAATCTCATAGACAATTGAGACGATGTGCTTTCGTGGGTCACGTTCAGGATCGCCCATCACCATCAGGAGTGTTGCATCCGTTCCAACCAAACCAGTCTCTTCTTCCAGTTCACGAAGGGCGGCCTTCATTGGATCTTCATCCCGTTCGACAAAGCCACCGGGAAACGCCCACGCACCTTGCATGGGGGGGAACTTCCGTTGGATGAGCAGGACTTCATCCCCCCTGCGAACCGCCGAGTCGGCAGCCAGCGCAGGGTTTAGCCAACCGTTGCACTCATCGCACACGACCATGGGGTTCACTCTCCGAATCGGCGCCGGCGGTCTTGGAAGGTTCGAACCGCTTTGAGCAAATCCTTCTTCTGGAAGGATGGCCAAAACACATCGGTGAAATAGAGTTCTGAATAGGCCATTTGCCACAGCAGGAAGTTGGAAATTCGTTCCTCACCGCTCGTTCGAATCACAAGGTCTGGATCGGGCATATCACCGGTGTAGAGTCGGTCCGAAACGGCTTGCTCGTCGATGGATTCGAGTGGTAAATCGCCCGCTGCGTGTTCGCTGGCAATCGAACGAATGGCGTCAATCATTTCTTCTCTTGAGCCGTAAGCAAGGCAAACTGTGAACACAAAGGCATCGTAATCCTCGGTTTTCGATTCAGCGTAATCGATGGCATCGTTGACCGATTTTGGGAGAAGTTCCCGCCGTCCAATGATCTGGACCTTGACTTTGTTGTTGTGAATCCGAGGGTCATCTGCAATGTCTCGCAATCCTTCGATGTAGAGCTTGAACAACCCCTCGAGTTCGTTCTGCGGACGGTTGAGGTTTTCTGTCGAAAGCGCATAGACTGTCAGCCATGGAATGTTGATGTCGAGCACCCAATCGAGCACCTTCTCGAGCTTTTCCTTGCCGAAGCGGTGGCCGATACCGGTGGCGATGTTACTTTTCCAAGCAAAGCGACGGTTTCCGTCCATGATGATCGCCAAGTGCTTGACGCTGACCGGGTGCTCAGCAATCTCTCGCATGAGTTTGGATTCCACGGCCAAACCGAGGACATCGCCCATGCGTTCAGAAATACCCATGCTCACCCTCGACCCTTCCAAGAAGGCATGGTGTTTCATTTCATCGCTTCCCCATATGAGGAAATAAACGCGTATCGAAAACGGCACGCTTGAGAACCCTCACCGCTTGGCAAGGTCATGGAGGAGCCTGTTTGGTGGCCATCAGGGGTTGCTCAGCAATCCATGAAGGAAGCCCAAGAAGCAGGTGAACTTCGCACATCGCTCGGCCGCGTTCAGGTGTGGGATATTTCCGAAGTCCACTCCGTCGCATGGTGGCAAACGCCACCCGGCAATGGCACTCAATGGGGCCAGTGGCCCAAAGGGGTTGCATCGGTTGAACTGGTTGAAGAAGACCAATACGGTTTGATGCTGCGCATTGATGATGCCTATCTTGCCAGAATTTCACCGCTTTTGGTTGGCGAAGACACGTCTCGCTTAGCACGGTACGAACCTTGGAGTGAGGTCCTCAAAGACCAATCCATTGTGCTCCCAATCGGTGGATGGACAGCAGGGGGCCACGATCGAGTGTTGCTCTATCCCTTGTTTGAATCGTCACCACCGCCAACCGATCTTGAAGGCATGAACGCTCTTGCAGCCTCCATTGGCCGGCTTCACGGAGCGCTGGTGGCGTTTGAAACACCAAACACAGAACGGTTGTGGAACGATCGACTCAAGGCAATGGAAGACGAATTGAAACCCCGGACCCTTTGGCGAGCCCCTCACACCCAGGCCACAGTTGGCTTGCCCCACCTCCACCTCGACCTGAATCATTTGGCGACCAGTGAGGGCGGTCCTGAATGGGTGGCCATGCCTCGAAACCTTGCTGACGCTTTGGTCTGCCAACCGGAACGCTTGCCATCGCTTGCCTCGTTGATGCGATTTGAACGCCAATGGGCTGGCCGTCAACCGTTGGATGAATCCCACCGCAAGGCGTTGCTGGATTCATGGAGCCATGCTGCCCCGAAAGCTTGGTCGAAAGGAAAAGCCCTCTCGACGGCGTTGGGTGGTGCGTGGGTGTGGCGGTACAACGCCGTGTTGGAGCAACTGCTCCACGCTCGAACCTATGGCGATGCTGAACTTGAACAGGACAGCCTTGACTGGTTGGGAGAGGTCTCTCGGTTGCAAGCAAGGTTGGGCACATTGCGAA
>JAQXFM010000262.1 GCA_029250305.1 Candidatus Poseidoniaceae archaeon
CCTAACAGGCGCTTTTGCCCCTCCAGTAAATGTACCTGTGCCACCTCAAGTGCCTCCGAACCCGGATGAAGCAGCAGCTGACTTTTACATGGGTGCACTTGGGCTCAACAACGAACCTCAAGCCCCAGAATTCAACACACAACCTGCTCCTGTGCAACCAGCCTATGATGCTGGAAATGATATTCTGATGCAACCAATCGAAGCACGACCGTTGGTGGCACAACAAGCACCACAACCAGAGGTCGATTTGGCAAAAGCTGCCCTCGATGCTGCGTCCCGAGTTTCCCTCACAACGCCTGGTGAAGTCAACTCCATGTCAATTGCGAATCAGGACATTGCTTGGTACAACCAAGGCGTCCAATTGATTGATGATGGTAAATTCGACAAGGCCTTGTCGTCATTTGACAGAGCGCTTCCTTCATTTGCGAACGATGATGATATGTTGATTCGTATTCTCAACGGCAAAGGAAACGCCTACTACTACCTAGAACAATACCCGAAGTGTGTGGAAGCATACCATCAAGCCATGCTCATCCGACCTGCTGAAGTTCGTGGTAAGACCCTCTACAACATGGGCAGTGCTTACGCCGAGATGGAGCGATATCCTGACGCAATCAAATGCTTCGAGCAATCGATTCCGCGCGGTTTGCAACAAGATGAGGTGGCTCGTGCAAGGGATCAGATTCGTCGCTGCTCGATTCTCCAGAAGGAACGGGCTCGAAAGGCTCGCCGCAAGTGAACAGAGGTCCATCTATGTCAGAAACTGCCAGTATGGACATTCACGCTCGTCTTGTCGAGTGTGGAATGGAAGCAAAGCATGCACAAATTGTGATGGATCTAGCTACCCACCCGCCCTCAAAAGCAAGCGAAGTTGGCAAGCGAATCGGAATTTCTCGAATGGATGCATACAATTCACTCAGAAAAATGCAGGACATGGGTCTCATCAAAGCGACCCTGGACAAGCCCATGCGGTTCCTTGGAATTAAAATCGAAGAAGTGTTTGATTTGCTGATTCGCAAATCAGAGATGGACCTTCGACGAATGCAAGAGCATCTTGGCGAAATGAAATCCGATGCACACTTGGCACTTCTTTCTCATGACAACGACCATCAAGAACCAAACTTTACTGTCTTGAAAGACCGTCATGCAATCATGGCAAATCTACAGTCAATCCTGAGCGAAGCCGAGGAATCAGTATGGATGATGCTCGGGCATTGGGGGATTTTCCATCTCCGCCGTTCAGTTGCCTTTGAGGCCATGGTCGAGGCAGTCAACCGCGGCGTCGTTGTCAAAATCTCCACATCTTTAAACGATAAAACGGTCAAGTTTTTCGATGATTTAGACACTCGAATTGAAGTCCGTCACCATGAGGACTTCAGCATGCAGGGTGTATATGTGGACGACGAAGTAGGCCTCCAATTCATCAACGTGGAAAAAACGCCAACCGGGCGTGGTAAGAATGACAGCGCCCTCTTGATTGAATCGAAAGCCTTCCTTGCAGCACAACTTGAGTTAATGGCCATTCAATGGGGTGCAGGAACTTCATACAGAGCTGCAAAAGCAAGGCTCATTGAAGGGAAAATTATCGAACCATTGAGGCTAAACTTGGGTGAAGGATCCTATTACGAACGGCTGCGTACATCTCTTGAACAGAGTGTTGATGGAACATTATCAACCCCTAATGCATTTTTGCGACGAT
>JAQXFM010000265.1 GCA_029250305.1 Candidatus Poseidoniaceae archaeon
TCACCTACACCATTTCAGGTGTGACTGATACCTCATCGATTTCCTTTGATTTCAACTTGCAAATTTTGGAAGACACCGACCGTGACGGTTTGCCAAACGAACTCCCCGAAGACTATCCCGGTGAAGGAGAACTGGTGGAAGACCTGGACGACGACGGCGACGGTGCCTCTGACCTGTCTGAAACCGGTACGGGCATCTACAACGGTACCGGCGACCTCGGTACAAATTCATTGAATCCTGACACCGACGGCGACGGCATCTGTGACGGTCCAAATGCGGTCCTACCTGTGTGCATGGCCGGCCCGGACTCCAACCCTGTCGGAACCGGTCCGCTCGGCCCAACTGTTCTCGTGAACAACACCGAAACGAACCCGATCAACCCACCAAACCCAGTGCCGGGTGCGACATGGGAAGTTTCCCCGGACCTGCCTGATGGTCTCTTCGTTGATGCGGCAACCGGCATCATCAGTGGTACACCAACCCAAGCCATGGACAACACCACGTTCACCATTTGGGCCAACACCACTGACCCGGTGATGTCCGTGATGGCGACCTTCTGGCTCGAAGTCTTGGAAGACAGCGATGGCGATGGAATGCCAGACCAACTCCCTGAAGACTACCCTGACACCGGCGTTGAACCCTACGACCTCACTGAGGACGAAGACGACGACAACGACGGTATGTCTGACGAAGATGAAGCAATCATCGGTACCGACCCAATCAATCCAGACACCGACGGCGATGGGTTCTGTGACGGTAATGGAACCGGCGATGGCTCGTGCTATCCTGGTCCTGATTCCTCACCGCTTGACCCAACCCTGCCGGTCAACACCGATGGTGACGCCTACCCCGACATCGACCCTGATGGCGAAGGCGGACTGATTGCTGATGACGATGACGACAACGACGGCTTCCTTGACACAACAGAAGTGGAATGCCTCAGCGACCCACTCAACGCCACAGACATGCCAAACGACTTGGATGGCGATGGTATCTGTGATGCACTTGATCCCGACATGGACGGCGATGGTTTGCTCAATGATGTGGAAACTGACACGGGCGTCTACAACAACACCGCCGACACCGGAACAGACCCAGCAAACGCTGACACCGATGGTGATGGCGTCTGTGACGGACCTGAAGTTCCTGCCAACGGCGGATGCGCTGCTGGACCCGATGCGTTCCCGCTCGACCCAGCTGCTGCGCTCGACACTGATGGCGACGGCATGCCGAACGGACTCAACGGCGAATCCACAAGCACACCGCCACTTGTCGAGGACCTCGATGACGACAACGATACTTGGCCTGATGAAATCGAAGCCTTGTGCGGAAGCAGTTCAGTTGACGCCATGGACCGGCCAGAAGACACCGATGGCGATGGAACATGCGATGCATTGGATGATGTGATGGACTTAGCGTTCAGCATGTCGTACCCAACGCAATACGTTGACTTGTTTGTGAACCAAAGCATGGACCCGTTGATGCCTAATGTCACCGGCATGGGCGACGTTGGTACGTGGGAAATCGAAGGCGACCTTCCCGATGGATTGACCTTCGGCATCAGTGAAGCACGTGCTGCATTGCTTGATGGCGGATTGCGTGGCACGCCTGTCAACGCTTCTGAACCTGTTAACCTCACGATATGGGCGAACAATTCGGTCTACAGCCAGTCGTTTGTCCTCTCGCTTACCGTGTTCAACGACACCGACAACGACAGCCTCCCCGATATGTTGCCGGACAATTACCTCGGCAACCTGACTGCGGATGACGACGATGACAACGATGGCTACACGGATGATGAAGAAGCAGCTTGTGGCTCGGACGCTTACGACAACACCTCCAGCCCAGAGACAATCAACTCAGACGTATGCGCTCGAATCTCTGGTGACTTCACCCCTGAAGACAGCGATGCAATCAACTGGATGTGGTGTTTCCCATGCCTCTTGCTTCTGCTCTTGGTTTTGTTTGTTGTAATGATCTTCGGTAAGGATCAGATTCTTGTGCTCCTTGCAGATGGTCCAGAACCGGAAAACACCACCGCAGAGCCTGCGTTCATCGCTGGTGCAGGTACGGAAGACGATCCGTTCATTCTCACCCCTCTTGAGAATATCAAGCCGGGCACCGTTCATTCGAGCGTGGAAGAAATCACCATCACCAGCATGAGTGACATCAGGGTCGAAATGCAAGACTACAACGAATTCGACAACCACACTCGATTCCAGATGTTTGAAGGAGCCTTCACAGAAGAAAGCACTCGGGAACTCGCCGTTGGTAAGGATGGAGAGATTGTCATCAACTTCAAGTTCGATGACAGCGATTATCCAACCTATGAAGGCGGCACCTACGAGGGTCGTCTCAAACTTGGGAAGGCCAGCGTGTACTTCCTTTGGAGCGTCACCATCGAAGCGGATGAAGTCAAGGCTGAATCTGAGAAGAAGAAGACCATCAACCGCATCAAGAAGCGAAAGAAGGACATCGATTTCGACCGCATTGGCAGCGCCACCAAGAAAGACAAAGACGACCTCCAAACCATCAAGGGCATTGGACCGTACAGTGAAGAGAAGCTCAACGCATTGGGCATCTTCACCTTTGCACAACTGGCGAAGTTCAACCGTGAAACTGAAGACAACGTCAATGAAGCGATTGAGCACTA
>JAQXFM010000273.1 GCA_029250305.1 Candidatus Poseidoniaceae archaeon
CCAGAACTTCACTTTCACGCCTCAAATCAAGCCTTGCGCCAATTCTTAATCGATGCGGGGCACAGCAACATGTACCCCTTTGTTCGCATCGTTCACCTCCCAAGCGATCAGATTCGAACGGTCTCACAGTTGAGGGCTGACGACATTAGCCATATGTTGGCGATTGACGCCGTTGCGACCAAAATCACGGGCGTCCGTCCACGGATTTACGCTGCAACCTTCGAATGTGTGGGTTGCGGGCACACGATGGTCATCAACCAGCCAAACGAACAAGAATTGATTGAACCAATTGAATGCCAACAAATCGACGGCGGTTGCGGCCGGGCAAAGCGTCAAACTCGGTTTGAATTGAAGCAACAGGACTCCATTCTCATCAACTCACAATTCGTGGAACTGCAAGAATTGCCAGAACAAATGAAGGGTGGAATTCAACCAGAACGAATCCTTTGCATCGTCGAACACGACCTTGCTGGGAAACTCAATCCCGGCGACCGTGTCAAGGCCAATGGGGTGTTGTTCATTCGTTCCCAACGCAAAGGAGGAAAGGACACGCCGGTTTTCGATATATTCCTTCGAATCCATTCACTTGAACGCCAAAACATTCCGCTCGAGGAAATCGTCATCACCGAGGATGAAGAATTGGAGATCAAGGAACTCGCTCGACGCCCCGATATCTACGATGTGTTCACCAACAGCATCGCACCTTCCATCTTTGGAATGGAGATGGTCAAGCGGTCCCTCGCGCTCCAGTTGTTTGGCGGTGTCGCTCGTCTCAATGCTGATGGAACCCGAAATCGAGGTGACCTCCACATCCTTCTCATGGGGGACCCCGGTGTTGCGAAATCGCAACTTCTCAACTACATGGCCGACATTTCGCCACGTGGACGGTTCACTTCTGGCCAGTCGGCTTCAGCAGCGGGTCTCACGGCAGCAGCGGTGCAAGACGCTGCCGCAGATGGCCGCTGGACGCTTGAAGCCGGTGCGCTTGTTCTTGCCGATTTAGGATTGGCAGCGATTGACGAATTCGACAAAATGAACGAAGGCGATCGTTCCAGCATGCACGAAGCCATGGAACAACAGAAAATTTCCATTTCGAAAGCTGGTATTAACGCAAGCCTCCGAACTCGATGCGCCGTCCTCGCAGCAGCGAACCCGAAAAGCGGTCGTTTTGAGCCAGTTTCAGAAGTACCTTTCACGGCACAAATCAACCTCGCTCCACCACTTGTATCTCGATTTGACGTGATTTGGTTGTTGACCGATGACCCAGAAATGGAAAAAGATGCAAAGATTGCAAAGCACATCATCGACAATCGATTGCTTGGTGTCAGTGAATTGCTGGTGAATGAAGGTTCAGCGCCGGATCCATCGAAGTCAGCCGCCGAGTCAGGTGTCAAGAAATCCGACACCCATGGAGAGGTCCTTTCTCGAGATTTAATTCGAAAGTATGTGGCCTACGCAAAGCGAAGCATTCACCCATCAATGGTCCCCGAAGCACGCGAGAAAATTGTCAACTTCTATGTCGAAACACGCAAGCAAATTGGTGACTTTTCCGATACGGTGGCCATTACTGCCCGGTCCCTCGAAGCATTGGCACGGTTGGCTGAGGCCAGCGCACGGATTCGCCTCTCACAAGTGGCGACATTGGAAGATGCAGAACGCGCCATCCGCCTGACACGAATGTGGCGTGAAGATCTCATGGGTGGAAACTTCGATGAAACCGCGCTTCAAACAGGACAAAAGGGCACGGCACGAAACCGTGAGAAGTCAATGTTCAACATCGTATCCACGCTTGCTGCGGACAACAACGGCATTGCCCAGCACAATGATGTGCTCAACGAAGCCGAACGCCACAAAATAGACAGAAACACTGCAGAAGACATTCTTGAGAAGTTCCATCAAGAAGGTCGTCTGTTCCGACCAGGTGGCTACGACACCCACGGAATCCCTTGATGTTCATGGGTTTGAATCTTGAAGGATGAACACTTGGGTGGACTCATGGCCGAACCTCAAACCACTGAACCAGTCGGTGAAGTTGCAGATGCTTCGGCCC
>JAQXFM010000285.1 GCA_029250305.1 Candidatus Poseidoniaceae archaeon
CACGAGACTGCAGCCATCAGTGGCTTGCGTCTTGTAGGGTACGAACGACCCTTGCCCCACTGGTTTGCTCGTTGAGGTGACATGATGCCAACAATTTCCATTGACCAAGACCTTATTGCAAGCCTGTTAGGGAAGCATGGAATCAAGAATGACATCGCACGCATGTCCGATGAATTGCCGTTGTTGGGCACCGACATTGACGAATGCAATGAGCACACACTGGACATCGAAATCTTCCCTGACCGACCAGACTTGCTGTCTGGTGAAACGCTGACTCGGGCCATGCGGCCATTTCTCTATGGGCAGCAAGCAAAGCCCACGCTCGACATCAAGAAAGGATCGATTAAAATGAACGTCGACCCTTCACTCGAACACATCCGACCCATCGTCATGGGCGCTGTGGTCCGCAACGTCAACACTGGCGCAACGCCTGAGGAGAATGAAGCCTTCATCAAAGCACTCATGGACCACCAAGAGAAACTGCATTTCGCGCTCGGGCGAGGACGAAAGCGAGCCTCCATTGGCGTCCACGACCTCGCCACGCTTGCCCCGCCGTTCACCGTCACCACGGCACCCGGCAGCACACAATTCATCCCGCTTGCCATGAATGAACCAATGAGCATTGATTCAATCCTCACCAACCACCCAAAAGGGATTGACTATGCACACCTCCTCGAGGGCATGAAGTCGTATCCCGTCATCATGGACTCCAATGATGCAGTCCTTTCATTCCCACCAATTATCAACGGAAACCATACAACGGTGACCTCAAGCACGAAGGATTTCTTCATCGATGTAACTGGCTGGGACCCACGGGCATGTGAAGCGAGTTTGATGCTGATTGCAAGCCAACTTGAAGAGCGGGGAGGCGTCGTTGAATCCGTTGAAATTACCGCCTATGATGGAACAGTATCGGATTTGCCGAAGGCGCAACCACAAACCCACACCGTAACCGAGCGGTTGCTAAACGGTCTTCTCGGCCGTGCCCTCACCGACGAAGAAATTCACACAGCGATGAATCGGATGGGTGGATCCTACCTTGGGCGTGCCTCAGCCGAAAATGCCCCTTCAAGAACACCTGAAAACATGGCAGATGTGGTCGATGGTGATACAGTCTTGTCCTTTTTGATGCCACACTGGCGGTTTGATATTCTCCACCCGATTGATTTGGTTGAAGATGTGGCCATCGGGCATGGATACGAAGACTTGGGAACGGATGTTCCACGCGCTCCAATGACCGCTCTTCCAAGAAGCGACGGGCACATTCGCCGACGCATTCGTGACTCTCTTCAAGGTCTTGGATTGATGCAAATTCAATCCCTCACCTTGTCCAACGATACCGACCAATTCGGAGCCATGCGATGGCCTGCAATGGGTGAAGTGACCAGGATTACAAACCCAATCACCATCGACCACACCCTTCTACGCCAATACCTCTTACCTGGCTTGTTCAGGCTGCTCGCTTCAAACAGACACCACGACCTACCGCAAGCGGTTTACGAACTAGGGACCGTTGTTCGAGACCATACCAACAGCGATCGCTTTGCCTTCCTCGTTGCAGAACAGAACGGTGGATTCGCCGCTGTTCGAGGACGAATTCAAGCCATCATGAGGGACCTTGGCGCTTCGGGGTACTCGATCGAGCCACTCGGCGGTGACATGGGACCTTGGCTAGCAGGCCGAGCTGCAAAAGTTCTCGTTGATGGCATCCACGTTGGCTGCTTCGGCGAGATGGACCCACATGTCGGGCACCATTACGAATTGAAAGTCCCATTAAGCGGCGCTGAATTTGATGTCAAGGAATTAGAACGTGCGCTCCCAGACCCAGTGTGAGGCTGCAGCATGTGCGGAAGATTCGCACTCGGCACGCCCATTGATGAGATTGCAGCATCGATTCAATCAGAGCCACTGTCCCCGCTTACACCTTTCACCCCTTCTTGGAATGTAGCACCGACCCAATGGGTTCCGGTGATTACGGAAAATGGACTGCAACAACGGAGTAAAGCACCTCGCCACATGAGGCTCATGCAATGGGGATTGAGGCCAAATTGGTACAAACCATCCACCCATGAACCGAATAACGCTCGAGCAGAAACTGTTGATCAAAAGCCAATGTTTCGGCATGCGTGGGCACATCGCCGTTGCATTGTTCCCGCCGACGGCTGGTATGAATGGATGACGACTGTACAGGGAAAGGTCCCGTGGTATCATCACCGAATCAATGGAGGGCCGTGCTGGCTTGGTGGGATTTGGGAATCGTGGTCATCGCCTGCAGGCGACCATGTGGAATCTTTTGCTCTTTTGACGGTTGAAGCAAATGAGGACACGCGTGAAGTCCACCATCGAATGCCGCTTCTTCTTGAAGAACACCAGGTTGCTTCGTACCTTGCCGGTGAAGACCTGCGAGACCAACCACAGAATCTCCTCGTGGACCGACATGTGGTCAGCCGAACGGTCAATTCATCAAGTGAAGATGGCGCTCACCTCATTGAGGCCGTGCCAACCTTGTGGTGATCACGAATAGGGTTCATAGGAACCATCTGCGTTTCTGATGTGAGCAACTGGATCGAATGAACCATCTTCAGCCTTCTTGTAGTGGTATCCATCGGTGTGAGCAACCCATTCCACTGGATGCTCCCCGGGAGAAGGGGCCGATTCGGAGGGGGTTGCAGAAACGATAACCCCGTCATAAAGCTGTGATTGATCCGAGGCTTTCTTGACCGTCGCATCGCCACTTCCAAAAAATGAAAGCGCTGCCTTGTAATCCTCTTGCTGTTGGCTCGTGGAACCAGAATCCACGCCTTGGTCATCGGTTTTCCGATAGACAATGGGGGCTGGAGCTTCTTCCTCTAAGGCGAGTGGTTGCTTCTTTTTGTTGAATGGCCAGATGGGAGGCATGCTTGGTGGAAATCGACCATGTTCAAGAACAATCCGAACCCACATTGACACATCTCAGGGGTCAGGTTGAAGGGGGTCATTGCCTGCACGAAGCATGCGCTGGCACCTCATCCTCGTGATGCTGTTGCTCCACAGCGCCACCCCACTGGCCTCTACAATCGGCGAGGCTGCACAACCCTCATCACGATCGACCGATGCTATCTTCGTGGGATTGGATGAAACTGTTGTCCACCGAAATGAACTCGTGGAAGTCCAATTTACTTTGCATAACCGTGGTTCGCAAGAGCAGACATTCACCATCAACGCCACGAGCATCCCACCTGATCTCCTTGTTTCTGGCCTCCCTCTCACGCACACCCTTGAATCGGGCTATCTCAAAAATCTGAAATTCAACCTCAGTGCGACATCCACAGCATCGTATGCAACGCTCGCAATTGGGCTCGAAATCACATCGAGTGATGATGGTGAGTGGAGCGAACAGGCTAACGCAAGCGTGCTTGTCGCACCATATTCAAGACTGGATTTCGGAACACAGGACATCTCTTCTTTCATCAGCGATGCAGGGACACGCACCTCGGTCGCAGTGAACATTACCAACAACGCATCTTTCGATGATGATGTGCTTTTCAACTTCTACACAACAAGCGGTTGGAATTGGGGGTGGACCATGAATAACTCAGATGGAGTCAATGCATACGAAACACTCGCTCCCGGGCAGTTGGCCTACGTCTACCTCTGGGTCGATGTTCCTGAAATTATCGACGGAAGCCCTCTTGCAAACACTGGCCCACGCTTCCAGTTGAAGGCGGTTTCAGGCCTTGATAGAGCAGTGTCGCAATGGTCCTTTGACCTCCTTCTCGATGCATACAGGAATGCTTCAATCGATGCCAAGGACGAAGACTTAGTCCTCGACCCAGGTGCGAATGGCCGAATTAGTGTCGATGTGCGAAACGTTGGGAACATCAACAACCGCCTCAACATAACATTGCAAGCAATTGATCAACAAGGCCAACCAGTATCCGGCGTTGCACTCGAAGACCGAATTGCGAGAAATGGGTGGACGATGGCCCTTTTCGGAGGGCTCGAGGAGGTCGAACTTGGACCAAATGAGACCCGAACCATCGAGATCGGGTTCCAAGCACCCGGTGATTACACTGGAACCATCGATGTCAGGGTCCGTGTTTTTGCATTGGGTGCACAGGAACGGGTGCGCACAATTGACGTCGGTGCCTCCATTGAGTGGAAACGAAATGCAACGGTTGCGCTACAAACTGATGAGTGCCGATCACTTTTGCCGAACGCTACATGCTCAGCATCGGTGTTCATCGAGAACACTGGGAACGCACGGGACACCTTTTCGTTCCACCTCATTGATGCCCCTCCATCTGTTGTAGCCACTTTAACCGAGACGAGCGTGAGCCTAAATCCGTTTGAATCGATTGTGATTGAGTTCATAGAAATCCAAGCATTATCAGAATCACTGGCGTTCCAAGTTGGTGATGTCGATGTTGAAATCCATCTCGGTGGAACCGACACGATTGTCGGGGCAATTGGAGTACCAACCAAGATTGCTCCCGTGATCAGTTGGGTGTTTGAAGACATCGAGGAAACGATTGACAAAAACGGGCGTCTCTCAATTTCTATGACGGCCCGCAATGAGGGAAATGCCGTGGATGGTTTGTTAGTACAATTGCAATCGTCCCATTCGACCCCAATGTCGTTCATTCCTCCTTTCATTGCTGTCTATGAAGAAAACATCGAATACCCCCGTTCTTATGAAATTACGAACATACCGATCGGATTTAATTTCACAATCGAAGCATGGGTCGATCTGCCTCAAGATCAATTCAGTAACGGTACAGTGTATGTGAACACAACCGTGCGTTCACAATTTGCTCCGGATGAGCCATTTGTTCAAATGAGCACAGGAAGTTACCTCGGCACACCTTGGCAGGCAACGGAAGAAACTGCAGGCTGGTTTAACCCTGCGAACATCATCGCAACCATTATGGAAATATTCGCTGCATGGTTGTGGGTCATCATCTCACTCGTCATCTCGGTCGCCATCATTCAACGAGCGTACTCGGCCCGAAAAGAACGCACGGCCGAACGGCAACTGTTCGAAGAAATGCGCGCCCCTCAGCCAAACGAAGCCCCTGAAGACTGGATGCAAAAATTCCAAGAAAAGCCAAAGCAGGTCCAACAAGAAGCCGTCATGGCAGTTTCAGCCGAACACTTCCAGGAGGCCTTCACCAACCGTGCCGGCGCACCGACACCCGCCCCGGCTCCTGTGCAGGCAGAGATTCATGGAGCCGCAGCCCAAGCATTGGATGCACAAGACAACTTACGGACCATCGCAAAGGCTGATGACTTACTGCTCGACATTGAAACAGGAAACGTTGCTCAGCAAGTGGCAAACCAAGCGATTCTTCCAGATGTGGTCATCCCATCCAACATGACGGTTCGCCACGATCCAAAAGAGGTTCTTGGAACCACCACCCCTCAAGTCACGTCGAACAGTGTACCGCTTCCCTCGGTACCATCCATGATGGATCTCGACGATTTGGATGTGTGAACAATGTGGTCTGCTGGCGTTGATGAAGCAGGGCGAGGCCCTGTCATTGGACCGTTGGTCGTGGGCGCTGTCGCAATTCCAACTGCCGATTTGTCCATGCTGAAAGAATACGGCGTCCGTGATTCAAAGGATTTGACCCACAAAAAGCGAGTGGCAATGGCTGATTGGTTTCATCAACAAGCTGAGCAGCGCGGATGGTTGCACCAGGTGATTGTCTGCCCGCCACCACGCATTGATGCTGCCGTCGCTCACAACGGATTGAACCTCTTAGAAGTCGAGTTGTTTGCTGAGGCGCTTAACCCAATGCGAAAGAACTTGGAAGAAGGCGTCAAAATCCTCAATGATGCCTGTGATGTGAACGCTCAACGATTTACCGACCGAATTGCTGCACGGCTCACAAGATGGCCATGGAATCATTCCTCGATGACCTCGGAGCATAAGGCAGATACGAACCATCCCATTGTAGGCATGGCGAGCATCCTCGCTAAAGTTCGCAGGGATGAAATCATCGAAGCGCTGCGGGTGGAAATTGGCGCGTCAATCGGCTCAGGCTACCCATCGGATCCCAACACC
>JAQXFM010000288.1 GCA_029250305.1 Candidatus Poseidoniaceae archaeon
CCCCTGGACAGGTTCCTCTTGACTCGTTTCACTTCATCACCAAGATGCGGTACAGTGCTCGAATGAATGAAACATGGACCGAACGAGAGATTGACCATATTCTTGTCATTCAGGCCGACGTTGATCTTGTTCCAAATCCCAATGAGATCTCTGAAATCAAGTGGGTTTCTGAAGAAGAACTTGAAGCAATGCTCATCGATGAAGATCAGACCGAGGGCGTCATCGCACCGTGGTTCCGTTGCATCGCTGCACGAGTCATGAATGAAGCTTGGTGGGAAGCAGTTGGCGATGCAGATGCCCTTGCTGAATTGGTTGATGGAAAAATCCACGACATGGGTGATGTGAGTCACATGTTGCCCGATGCGCAAGGTGCTGACCTGATGACTTCCCTTGCCGAAGTGAAACCACTCGTCGAAGCAAGAATTGAACGGGCGCTTACCCACACCTCCCACCCTCGCCTCTCCGGTGCAATGATGCATTTGGTTGAAGGCGGTGGAAAGCGACTTCGCGCTTGCATTCCATGGATGGTTGCAAAAGCTGTAGGCGACACACATGCAGGTTTGCTCGATGTTGGTGCTGCGATTGAAACCATACACAATTTCACGCTGGTCCACGACGATATCATGGACGACGATGACATTCGACGTGGACGAAACGCTGTTCACATCGAATATGATTTGCCAACTGCAATCAATGCAGGCGATGCTATGCTGGCCATTGCGTTCGAAGCAATGGCTGTTGCAGAGGGCATTGAACACGCCATGCTTCCATTCTTGGTCAAGCGCATTGGTCGGATGGTTCGAAGGGTCTCAGAAGGCCAACAACTCGACATTGATTTCGAAAACATGGGCAGCGTTTCAGAAGACCAGTACATCGAAATGATCACCGGGAAGACCGCTGTGATGTTCCTCACATGTGCAGAGATTGGTGCCTACCTCTCGGGAGCCGATGAAGAGACGGTGCAATGCATGCACGATTGGGGTTTGGCCGTCGGCTTGTGCTTCCAATTGATGGATGACTTGATCGATGCTCTTTCGGATTCAGAAACACTTGGAAAACCATGTGGCTCCGACATCGCACAAGGAAAGAGGACGTTAATGGTGATTCATGCCCTTCGTCAGCCTGAAAGCGAAACCAAGGATACGCTGCTCAGCGTTCTTGGAAAGGGTGACGCTGCATCTCAAGAGGAAATTGATGCTGGATTGAAGGCACTTGGTGACCTTGGTTCGATTCAATACGCACGAGAGCGAGCAGAAGCCTACCACTCAAAGGCTCATGAATGCTTGAACCAACTGTCTGATGGACCTGCACTTCGTGCTCTCAGGGAACTCACAGACTTCCAATTGCAACGGATCAGTTGAGGGAATCGATTTCAATCGATTCACCACGGTGCATCATGCCTTCTTGCAACACTTCAGCGTACCAGCGAGTTTGTTGTGCTGTTTTCTTGTGTGAAAGGGCCATAAATTTCCCATCGACAAACGATGCCTTGATTGTCTTACACGGTGGTGCGTCACCTGTGATTCGTAGTTTGACATGCTGAGTAACGAGGATTGTACCAACGTCGAGTTCGTTCCAAGCGATGCCACGAATCAATAGGTTCTCTCCGGTTGTGCCTCCAGCGATGGGGTGACCTTCTGCTTGCAAGCGTTCCATCACATCGGTTGACATGAGGCAAACGGCTCGTGCAGGACCACCATGGTGCTTCAAATCGTTCTGACGATCGCCTATACAACCATTGGTTGTCACACGCAGGGATTCAACCATACCTTTGGGTACACCACCAAGCGGTGAGACAAACAGGCCCTCAATCGAGCCGATCATCCTGCTCACTCGGAGTAGTACGATTCTGGGTAAGGTTCTGGCTTGAGACCCTTTCGAGTTCGAATCTCTGCGACGACCTTGTCAAACAACTGAGGTGGAAGTTGTTGGAATCCGAGGTTCTCGGTGTTCCAAACAGCTCGGCCTTGTGATGCAGCACGAATGTCGTTGGAGAAACCGAAGGTCTCTGCAATTGGAAGCACGCCAACAACGGTCGTGACTTCGCCTTCGGAAGGCATGTCTTCGATGATTCCACGGCGGTTGGTCACTTCACGGGTCACTTGTCCCAACCAGTTGTTTGGAACGGACACGAATGCCTTCTGCATTGGTTCGAGAAGAACGGTGCGTGCACGGAGCATTGCACCCTTGATTCCATTTCGGACCGCTGGGATGGTCTGAGCAGGGCCACGGTGGATTGCGTCTTCGTGCAACTTTGCGTCAACGAGTCGGATGAACATACCTTGAACAGGTTCGTCAGCGATTGGACCCTTCACACAAACAGCGTTGAAGGCTTCAATGATGAGCTCACGAGTTTCGTGGAGGCCTTGGATACCCTTGGTGTCATTGACGAGTACGTTCGTTCCTTTGATGGCGTAGATCTTTCGCATCAAGTCCTTGTTCATTCCAAGTTCGCCGAATTTGTTTCCGACTTCCTTAGCGTCACTGGAGCGGACTGCGCCATCTCCAAGGTCGCCATTGCGGAGTGCAGCAACAACTTCGTCGGTGAGTGGTTCGATTTCGAAGAAGAAACGGTTGTGTCGGTTCGGGGACTTACCTTCGAACGCCCTGCCACGGTTGCTGCCTTCGATACCTTCTCGGTAGACGACAATAGGTGGGCTGACCTTGACCTTGATGTTCTGCTCTTCTTCAATTCGGTAGACGGTGATTTCCAAGTGAAGTTCACCCATTCCAGCAAGCAGTGCTTCCCCTGTTTCTGCATTGGTTGTCACTTGCAAGGAAGCGTCAGCCTTTGCAAGGGAGCGCAAAGCGTCGATGAACTTTGGAAGATCCTTCATGCTCTTTGGTTCAACTGCAACGGTCACCACTGGATCTGAGTAGTGTCGGATTGCTTCGAACGGTGTGAAGTCCTTGTCGTGGGAGAGGGTCACACCAGCGGCCGCTGAGCGGATACCGGTGAGTGCTGCGATGTTACCTGCAACAACCTTTGGAACTGGAATTCGGTCGCCACCAACCATCATGCTCACTTGTTGAACACGTTCTGGCTTTGCTGCGCCGATAGCGTACACTGATTCACCCATTGCGATTGCACCGGAGTAGATTCGGCCAACAGCCACTTCTCCAGCGTGAGGGTCCATCCAAATCTTTGTGATCATCATGGCCAACTCAGCCTCTGGGTCGCATGAAAGCATCGACTTTCCAATTTCGGATTCAAGGTCGCCAGTCCAAATGTTAGGAACACGGTATGGCTGTGCTTCAACAGGACCAGGCAATTTGGTAACTGCCATGTCCAGAAGAACTTCGTGGACCGGTGCCTTCTGGGCGAGGGTCTTTTGGTCTTCGTTGTTACAGTACTCGAAAATTTGCTTGAATGAAATGTTGGACTTAGCCATGTAAGGGACAGTGATTCCCCAGTTGTGGTAAGCTGAACCGAAGGCAACAGTTCCGTCAGCAACGGAAACTTGCCAGGCCTTCTTGAATTCTTCAGGAGCGAATTGCTTGATGAGTTTGTTGACCTTCTTGATGGTCTCAGTGAATCGAGCCATCATGTCTTCTGGGGTTACTTGAAGTTCGTTGATCAATCGGTCGACCTTGTTAATGAACAGAACAGGCTTCACCTTTTCTTTGAGGGCTTGGCGAACAACGGTTTCGGTTTGGGGCATTGGGCCTTCAACAGCGCAAGCGAGGATGAAACATCCGTCGACAGCACGCATAGCACGTGTCACGTCGCCACCGAAGTCAACGTGACCTGGTGTGTCGATGAGGTTGATGAGGTAGTCAGTGCCTTCAACTGCGTGGACCATTGAAGCTGATGCAGCGTTGATGGTGATACCACGGGCGGATTCTTGCTCGTCGAAATCCAGAACACGGGCAGAACCGGCAAGGTCGCTGGACATCATTCCGGCACCTGCGATGAGGTTGTCAGAAAGTGTTGTTTTTCCGTGATCAATGTGTGCTGCGATGCACAAGTTTCGGATTTGCGGCAAAATGTGCATGACCTCTGTGGCCTTCTTGATGTTGTCTTCCTTTCGTCCCATGAAATCACCGTGACTTCTCGTCAAACTTGGCCACCTGAAAGGGGTTCTTAAGTGACTCGCACCAAAGCCGAAGAAAGCATCACTGTGATGTGACAGAGTTTACACTCAAAGCGTCGTTGTCGAGGGATGTCCTCAACGGATTTGTGATGTGATCTTCCTCATCGAGCGGATGCAGCGATGCGCTCCAACTCTTCCTTCTTGCCAACGGCAAAGGAAGTCACGTCGCCAGCAGCAGCCTTTGTCAACTCGTTGGTGATGCAGCTGGTGAGGGTTCGCTTCGATTTGTGAGTGCCTTGTTGTGCGCCCTTGGCAAGGTTGCGAAGAGCGACGTCGAGGCGTCGTGATGGTGAGGAGTCGACGGCCTTTGGCTGAGACACTGCGCCGAATTTGATCCGGGTGATTTCTTCCATTGGTGCGGCATTGCAAAGAGCATCAACAAACACTTGGAGTGGGTTGTTGCCAGACTTTGCTGCAATGGTGTCAAGGGATGTCTCGAATGCCTTCATTGCGCCTTGCTTCTTTCCAGTGTAAGGACCGGTTCGCATGAGCTTGTTGATGTAACGCTCAACGACCGACAACTTTGCCTTGCCGAACCAAGCGTTTGCGTGACGTCCACCGGTGTGAGGGACACCCACGGTTGTGAGGTTGATGTATGGTGCAAGTCCTGGATCCTTGCATGTGATGCCGGATGCGTCCCACTTGCCAAAAACAAGGGTTCCAATTCCTGCAATCGGTCGAACTTCTTCGACTTCTTCGACGGTTTCTGTAACAGTTTCGGATTCGGACATGATGCACACCTCAGCGGACAGGCTTCTCCTTTCGGCCACGGACCATCTCATCGAGTGAGACACCGTTGACTTGGATGACCTTGTAACGGACACCAGGAATGTCACCGTATGAACGACCCATGCGTCCACCGAT
>JAQXFM010000290.1 GCA_029250305.1 Candidatus Poseidoniaceae archaeon
CAGTCTTGGAGCGGTGTCGTCACTTGTGTCGTTTCGAAACAATCTGGATGGTGGTAGAGCCGCATCGACTGGATTGCAGAGGACCCAAGGTGTGAGTCGTGAAGAAGGCTGTACGGATCAAGGGAAAGCGTACGTTTGTCATAGAATGGCAACTCGTTAGCACCATGATCCCCTTCCAAGAGCCAGGGTGCATGTTCGTCCTGTGCCTCATAGGCTAAGCTGCGAAGGCTTTCCAACAGCATGCCGCCCATGGTGCTTCGTGAGGCTTTTACCTTCACTTCAATCGCCCCGGTATCAGCGTTAATGGAAGCATCATTCGCATATGAACCAACGAGAACAAGGCGGTCTCGTGCGCGGGTCAATGCGACGTAAAACGAACGACGGCGCTCCGCTTGAGTTTGTGCTTGATCGAGCCGTTGGGTGAATTCCCACAAGCCATCATTCGGGCGGTCTTGAGAACGCCATGGGTTGATGCGCCCTGCAATCACTTGAGGCGTCACGAGAATGTTGTCTCGGCTGTTCAGTTGAGAATCCGAAGCACCCGCTTTGAACAATCCAGCGACAAACACAACGCTGGCTTCCAAACCCTTTGCGTTGTGAACGGTCATGATTCTCACCGCTCCACCGGCAGGAACGGTGGTGGCAGGTGGCCCTCGTTGACCAAGACGATGCAGTTCGCACAAGCGAGAATAAATCGCTGCAGCTTCGTGACCAAGTTCATTGCCAATTGAAGCCACCAACATGTACCAAGCCTCAGCGTTTTGTCGATCTGCATCTTCAGGGTAGGCGACAAGGAGGTCCGAGTGGTCAAGAATGGCGTCGATGGCCTCGTAGAGAGCGCCTTTTGCAACCATTTCACCAATATGACTGACAAGAGCACCAACCTGCTGGTTTGGTGCATGTTGAGCCATGTGAGTCCACCAAGTATGTTCGGGGGTCGCCGCCATCATAACCTCGATTTGTCCGTCTGTAAAGCCCAAGACTGGCGAGCGGGCAAGGCCAAGCACAGCAGCGCGGGATTGGGGGTTCGCAATCAGGTTGAGTGTTGCCATGAGGGGTTGCACTATTGGACGGTCAAGAAGACTGCCTTGTCGGTCAGCTGCAACGGGAATTCCTCGGTTTTGTAATCGACGAATGAGGTCTGGCACGTGGGTCCTTGAGTGAACGAGAATCATGATTTCAGAAGCCGTCACAGGCTCATCGAGTTCCTCCACTTGCTCATAGGCTTGGGCGGTTGCGTTCCACACTCGTGTCGGATTACCGGCCAACAGGGCTGCAATTCGGCCGGCAATCATTTCATGCTCAAGGTGGACATCCTTCGATTTTGAATTTGAAAACACATCCATTGGGACGAGGAGATCCGAGGACTGCTCCCCTTCCTCGGTCGACAAGGGCATCAACCATTCGAGCACGCCCGGCGTTTCGCCTTCATCTCGACCCGCTACCAAATCCTGAGAAGAAGCATGCCAATCCCCCGGCAAGAGGTGGTGCCTCGGAGAAAACACATCACGAAACATGCCATTCATCGTATGTACGAGGCTTGGTTTTGTTCTGTAATTGCTCGTCAAATCAATGAGGCCTTCCGCTCGAGCTTGCTGCCGGTCAGTTCCTGAAAATTCTGGCGCAAAACCATCGAGGTCTTCACCGAGAGAGAGGTGAGCGTAAGGGGCTGAAAGCGTTTCATGCGGCTTAATCGCCGTCCCTACAATGAACGCCGCCGTTTCGCCTCCGGCTCCGATTGGTCGAGGGTCACGACCAAACCCTTCACGCCGTACACCGGAAGTCCAACGATCTTCAACCATTTCGATAAGGTTCGCTTCTCGGATGGCTTCAACAGCACGGAGCATGACAGAAACTTCTGCCTGCCGGAACCGGTAGATGCTTTGCTTCATGTCCCCGACAATGCAGATTGTCGGATCCCATGGGCCAAGCGGCCGGTCAGGCTCGCCGCTGTGCAAGATACGGTGGCCCCATAGCCGGGCCAACAAACGGAAATGAGCGGGGTTCGTATCTTGATATTCATCGATGATGAAGGCCCTGTATTGACGACGGAGGGTCTGAAGAATGTGGAACCGGCGTTGCAAATCTGCTGCGCATTTTTCGTCGTCATTGGCCAGCACGAGTGCTCGTGAAATATGATGGTCAGTCCAGGGTTCGTCTCCGAGTGTATCGAGGGCATCAACAACTTCTGGAGGGTACTCAAATCGCACCATGTCGGGACAGCGGGCGAGCAAAAGGTCGGCGGCCATGTTCTGTATATCGTCGAAATCATGAACCCCTTCTTGGGCTTTAAGCTGAGCCAAAATGTCCTTGCAGGCGCCATGCACTCGTAGAAGATCCATCAGAATTCTTGATTGCAATGCAGAACCGATTCGCATCGGACCACCAAGTTCGGCTGTATCATAGAACTCAACGTCCATTTCGGTCATGCTGTGGATGCTGCTTTCTGGCAAATAAGGCGATTCGATTCGTGGCGCCAACAGCGTGGCGCTTCTCCCCATGAAACAGATCAAGCGGCCCGTTTGTGAATTGAGCAAATCCGACATTTCGTTGCATATGAGATCGGCGGCCGCCTTGATGGCATCTTTCTCAGGATTTGGCAGGTTGGCTTTGGATTTGGTGACAAGCCCAGGGTGCCATCCGCTCTGACGGGCCGCAGGCAAGGATGCGTTTTGGAAATAACTCGTTTTGGTTCCGTCTGATTTGATTGACCCAGCAGCTGCAATGGCCACATTCCACACCCATTGCATGCGAAGAATCGAATCATCGGGGAATGCATGCCTCGCCATGTGAACGAGGTGTCTGAACCGCGTTTGAGTCCCGCCGAGGGTCGTAAGTTCCGCAGGCGTCACATATGCTGCACTTTGTCCAAGGTACAGATCGACAAATTCATTCAAATGCTCGTGAAGCTGGCAGGCGAAGGCATCAATCTCTGTCGCTACAGGTTCGAAGAACATTTCCAAGAACAGTTGTTCAGGAAGTGGTTCATCGTGATGGAACGGTGCACCAAGTCGGTGTGCGTGGGCTTCAATCGAACGCTTGGATTCTTCGACAAAGAGTGATTTGTTGAGCATCCCGGAGAGCACCACTGATGCCTGTTCTTGACCGCCAAGCGCGATGGCAATGCGATCTCTTGATTCGATGAAAGAGTTGACGTAACCAAGGACGCCCGCTTCTTGTGCATCAGAGATGGTACGAACTCTCCAAGCAGAATGGAGGGCTTCCTCAATCAACAATGGTGCTCGTTCCTGTGCAATTTGTTCCCTGCTTGGGTGAACCGCAACGAGGTCGAGATGGGGGGAAAGCAGTTGAGAAAGGAAGGCGTCAATGGTCGAGATGGGTGCTTCATCCAGTGATGAAAGAAGCATTTCGACATCGGCATCTGACCGAATTCGAGGGTCGTACACGCGAACTGGGTCGTCTGGGTCAACCGGTGATTTACTCGTCGCAGCGACACGTGCACGAATGCGTGCTTTCAATTCAGAAGCCGCTTTTTTGGTGAAGGTAATCGCCACAACCTCGCTCGGTAGGAGTCCTTGCCACTCTTTACGATCGGTTCGCTCTCGAGCCGGTGCTCGTAATGATCCATGACCACTCAGTGGCTCCCTCGGCCCGTGAGGAAGAACCAATGTGGAGCGTTGAATCGAAGCAATGAGGTGTTGGACATACCGTTCTGCCATGACGGTGGTCTTTCCTGTCCCAGCACCGGCATCCAATGCAATGTGACGATCGATATCAAGTCCCAA
>JAQXFM010000310.1 GCA_029250305.1 Candidatus Poseidoniaceae archaeon
CATGGGTGGCTACGGTTACGTCGCAGAGTACCATGTTGAGCGTCTTTGGCGTGATTCGAAACTCTTGGAAATCGGCGGTGGGACCCTCGAATCCCATCAGAAGAACATCACCCGTGATCTTTTCAAAGATTCAGAAGCCATCAATCGATGAGATTTCCAGTTCTTTGATCCATGCCTCCGAATGGTCAGTATGGCGATTGGACTATATTCTTCCGTGCTGACCATGTTTCATGGCATCGGAAAATGAGGACGAACCTCATACCAAATTTTCCGTCATCAGTGGAAAGAGCAAGGAGTTCTTTTCAAAGAGCGTTGAGGTGACAAAATCTTCCTCCAAAAAAGCATTTGAGATGAGCAAAAAATTAACTCAGGATGGAATGGAACAGGCCAAAGAAGGATTGACAACGCTTACAGAAAAAAAGGATGAGTACCTCGCAAAGAGGGACGCAAAAAAACTTGAACAATCCATCTCCGAATTTGAAGCAGAGAGCAAAAACAGTTTCGTTTCAAAAATTAAAGAAAAAACGAACCTGAAAAAATTCAGGCCCAAATTGAGCGAATTGGAAATCATCCAAGAACAAATGAAGCAAATTGAGCATGAATTTCCTACGGTTCTCTCAGAGGAAAATAACTTGCCAATTATGCCACCTAAAACGCCAAAGAAATGGCCTAACTTGATTGCATCATCGCTTCTCTCACTCTTCGCTGTCATCACATTATTCCATACCTTGTACATGGTTTCAGGATCAGAGGATCTTGGTATTATCGGATCGATTTTGGAATTTTTGGTCCCAAGTTGGCTCTCAAACCCAACTCCTTTTGTCGGGTTTGACGATTGGCCGTTGATTCTAGGCGTTGCCAGCACAACGCTGCTTGTTGTTTGTGCCATTCTAACGCTCTTTAGTTCGTCACTTTCTTCCAAACTGCTTGCCTTTCATTACGGCGGAGTGCTTTGTTTAGGGCAAGTTGTCATGATGTTCTACAGCGAAACGGTTTTCGATGAGATGATTGTTTTTGATGCCCTAAGGGACCTTCTCAAAGCAATTGTTCTTGTTGGAATTGCACGCAGTCCAAAGCAGATTATTGATGTGACGACCCTTGAGGAGCCGCCAACAATCTTTGAATATTCAGGTATATTGTCAAAAATGGGCGAGAAACCAAATACTTCCGGTGAATTAGACCTCTTCATAGAAGAGGGTCTTAGTATGGATTTTAGAACCGAAGTTGCAAAACCAAAGCCACCACGTGCACGAGCCAAATTCGAAACCTATGAAGTGATTCTTCTGTGTGCATCCTTTGTCTTGTGGCCGTCCACGATTATTATGACCATGGCCTTCGATAATGGGCTAAATGTTGTGACAGAGTATTCCAGTGGACCAATACAGGTTGCATCAATGTGGGCTCTTTCGCTCTTCACGCTCTTTGCACTTGTTCGATTTGACCGATCTGCCCGTGGCAATGGATGGTACGCAAAGGAAAAAGAAACATACGTGGGAATGATGGATCTTTACAGCAAAGCACAAGCAAAACACTACGAATACGTGGAACTACGTGCCGCCGCAGAAGCGCAAGAAATTCTTGAGAAGTATCCCCAACTTGACAAATCCAAGTCCTCTGTTACCGCAAAGGCATGATTAGTACTCAACAGGCACTGGGTCAAGCATCCGCCACAAGTACCACGAAGCAGCGGTGCGGTAGGGTGACCACCGCTCAGCAACACGAACCACGTCTGCCTTGGATTCCGCACTTGGATCAAGAATTTGAACGGCTTTGATCAAACCGATGTCACCAATGCTGAATATGTCGGGTCGAAGGAGCGCAAAAATGCACACCATCTCCGATGTCCACGGACCAATGCCACGGAACGAAGTGAAGTGAGCATGGATTGCCTTGTCATCCATAGCACTCCAATCAGGCGAAAGCAAGGCGTCGCTTTGCTCCGCAAGTCCGTGAATATAGGATGCCTTCGATCTTGATAATCCACACGCTGCCAGTTCTTCTGGTTGTTTCGTTCGAATCGTTGATGGATTCACCTCGCCCAAAAACGATTCAAGGCGGCCCCAGACAGCATCTGCGGCAAGCACAGAAATCTGCTGGCCAACAATGGAACGGACGAGGGTGCAAAAGAGATCGCCTTTTCCAAGCAGGCTACCATCGGGGTATTGCGCCAACACAGGCCCGAGCAATGTGTCCTTTCCGAGGTGTTCAGTCGCTTCCTTCCACCATGATGGCTGGCCAACCTCCATGGAGGCAGGTGGAGGGTGGGGGTTTTGAGGGCTTGTCTTCTGGCTTGGGTATGGACGAGCGCATAATGGAATGGCTTGAACTGAAAAACGTCACTCGTGCTGGTTGGGTTCGTGCCGGTGTTGACAATCCCGAATCGGTTGCAGCACACTCGTGGGGCATGAGCATCCTTGCGCTCAAACTGTGCCCACCTGATTTGGATTTGGCTCGAGTTCTTTCACTCTGCTTGGTTCATGATTTGCCAGAAGTTCGGGTTGGTGATTTGACGCCTCATGATGATTGCAGCACGAAAGCTGAAGACGAGCGAGCGGCAATGTTGGCGTTGGCGCCAGATTGGATTGAACTGTTTGATGAGTATGAACAGGGCAACTCGCCAGAAGCACGGTTCGTTAAGCAGTTGGATAAACTCGACATGGGCTTGCAGGCAAAGGTGTATCAACGCAAGCAAGGCGTCGCCTTAGACGAATTCATTGAGAGCGCAACGAAGCGAATCAGCGATGAAGATCTCCGTGTACAATTGGAGTAACATTCGACACGAGTCCGCCGACAAGAACAAAAAGGTGAGCCTACCGCCTTTGTCTCATAGCCCGATAGTGTAGGGGTCCATCATGGTGGGTTTTGGTCCCGCCGACCTCGGTTCAAATCCGAGTCGGGCTACCTCTAACATCCGAAGATGTCCGCATTGCTTAATTCCGTTCTGAATGCCTGGATTGAATGCTGGCATCCCTTGGAGCAGGTTGATGAATCCCCTTCGTTTGGCAGAACTGTTGAGTGACATGAGCATCAAGACAATCGCCGTACTCGGAGCAGGACAAATGGGAAACGGAATCACACAGGTGGCTGCATGCGCAGGCTACAATGTGACCATGGTGGACATCGAACAAGCCTACGTTGACCGTGGTCTAGCAACGATCGAAAAGTCCCTTGCCAAACTCGTCTCAAAAGATCGCATGACCCAAGAAGATGCAGACGCCGCTCGTGCTCGCATCACCACTGCCATCGATCGCCAGGCATGCGCCGACTGCGACCTTGTTGTCGAGGCTGTTCCTGAGATTCTTAGCCTGAAGCAAGAAATATTCGCTGAACTGGATCAAATCTGCAAACCTGAAACCATTCTTGCCTCCAACACATCCTCAATCTCCATTTCAACGATTGCTGAGGCCACCAACCGGCCTGAGCAAGTCATCGGCATGCACTTCATGAATCCAGTCCCAATCATGAAACTCGTCGAAATTATCAACGGAAAACAAACGAGTGATGCTACAAACGCTGCCGTTATCGAAGCATCCGCAACGATGGGGAAGACAGCACTCTCATGCAACGATGCGCCTGGGTTTGTCTCGAACCGCATTTTGTGCCCAATGCTCAATGAAGCCATATTGACGCTGCAAGAGGGTGTTGCGGAACCAGAAGCCATCGATGGCATCATGAAACTCGGAATGAACCACCCAATCGGTCCACTTGCTCTCTCCGATCTTATCGGACTCGATACGGTTTTGCACATCATGAATGTCCTCCATGAAGGCATGGGCGATGACAAGTACGCACCTGCGCAACTGTTGATCGACATGGTGGAGGAAGGGAAACTCGGCCGAAAGTCGGGCCAAGGGTTTTACACCTACTGACTGAGCACAAACTGTGAAGTCACGGGTGCAAGGTTGGGCAATTGCTCGATTCATTGATGCAGTTCATGGCAACCCAGAGGTTCACATCGCAGAAAGAAAAGAAGCAGATGACCGCTTGGATTTGATCGGTAATCTTGTGATTCTAAGAGCAGGGTTGATTGGCCTCATCATGGGTTTGCTTCTCTTTGGTGTGGCCTTTTTTCTCTATGAACACCCTTCAGTGGAACACTATTCATCGCTTCGCGTCTTCTTCATCCTCACGGTGCTGAGTTCAATTGCCACTGCGATTGAACTGATGTTCATTTACCGGGACGCCCTTCGAACGGCTGCCCGAATGGCAAGTATTCTCGGTATTCCTCAACAGGAGCTGGAAGATGTTGGTCTTGAGCATTCGATTCCACATTGGTTGATTCATGCCGCCTTGGGAGCGCCTGGTTTCAAAGCCACCATGTTTGGCATCGATCCATTGGCGCATATTGGTAAAATTGGCCATGCCATTCGGAAAGTGCTCGTCAAACTGAGGGTGGTGGTTTCTGCTACCATGTTCAAGATTATTCTGCGCCGATTATGGGCGAGGCTCATCGGGCGTGTGGCAGTCCGTGCTTTCTCGATGCTTGCCTCACTCCCTGTGTTCATCATCCTCAACATGATTGGCATGCGCTCTATGATTCGGGACATGCGGTCACGCTTAGTTGGTCATGAACTCACTCCGAAGCTTGTTGCTCATGCCTTTCCTGAAGGGCTCGATGGATTGACGCCGGGGTTGCATCGGGAAGTGTTTGAGGGCCTCAATGAACAAATCCAAACGGCTCGCTTCATGCACCCAAACCAAATCCGCTTTCTCCAAATGTTACCGCAACTTCACGAATCATCCGGACAAGCCACCAAAACCGAAATCCGGCGGGCCAATCGCTTCCTGTTGGCCCTCCTTTTCATGTCGGGCAACCCAACGCCAAGGTGCCGCAAACTAATTGCAAGGGCTGAGTTGGACCTCGGTGAAGATGAGGTTGACCTTGTGCATCAAGAAATTGATGACGCGATTCACGACCTCACGCCATTGACTCGCTCTTGGACATGATTGTAACGGCATGATGAAAATCCCCGTGTCAATGGGCCATCATGGAACGCCAAACATATGTCGTCACAGGTGCATCGAGAGGGCTTGGCCGTGCGTTGGCACTGGCGCTAGCGAATGACAGCCATGCAGTGTTGGCTCTGGCTCGTCCATCTTCCGAATTGGACGAAATTGGGAAACTGTTGGCCTCGATTGCACACGGCTCAAGAAGCATCGAGTGTGATTTATCAGATCCCGCATCCATAGCCAATGCTGCTTCACTCATCAGGAGTCAGACACCCTTCCTCGCTGGCGTTGTGCACAATGCAGGAGCGATTGCACCAGTCAAACCACTCGACAAAGTGGCCGCTTCAGATTGGGGACGGAGCATTCAGGTCAACCTTG
>JAQXFM010000234.1 GCA_029250305.1 Candidatus Poseidoniaceae archaeon
GGATTTCCCCCGACGAGGCAGAAACTGCTGTTCAGGCACTGATCAAGGCCGGATGGTTATCTGGGCCAGAGGATGCATTGCAAGCAACTGTGCCCTTGGAAGCCATCACATCGCCACTCGGCTGGCACCCACGCCCAGCAAGGTTGCTCAACCCGATTAATGTCGATCAGGTGGACGCAACACCGACTGAAGAAACACCAACAGAAGTCCGAACCGCACCCCTTCCATCCACGCCACGGACCCCAACGCCATCCAGCGTGGCGAGTCCACAAAACATCGATGACCCGCGTGCGAAACTCACACCGAGGCTCACCAAGTTCATCGCCAAGCAATCACAGTTGGGAGTGCAAGAAGTTGAACGCAGGGCGCAACGAAAAGGAAAGGCACTCACCTATGCAAGCCATTGGGTCTGCCTCGCTCTCGTTGCACGCGAGCAAGGCCTTGTCATGGACGACATTGCTGCTGCCCTTTCGGTCTATTGACCTCAGCCTTCGATGATGGTTCCGTCGCTCACTTCGAGCACTTGCTCTTTGTTCCGAGCTGACAGTTCAACCAAGACTGGCAAGAGAATGAGCGATAATATGAGCGAGAAGAAGACAGTGACAGCAGTGATCAAACCGAAATCTTGGATCACAGGCATAGGCGAGAACAGCAGCACCATGAACCCAAACCCAGTGGTCAAAGCACTCATGATTAACGCAACACCGGTTGTTGAAAGTGCTGCACGCAAGGCTTCCCAATGGGTGTCCCTACGAGCCAATTCCACTTCGAAACGACGCCACATGTGGATGGAGTAATCAATACCAATCCCGAGTGTGAGCGCCGTTACCATCACCGTCAACACGTTCCACTTGAGACCCAATGCCATCATGGAACCAGCAACCCAAAGCGAAGCAAGCGCCACTGGGAACAGGACCACAATGGCCGGCAACACTCGACGGGTTAGAAGCAGAAGAACGACGCTCGAAACGACAAGCGAGATGACGGTGGTCTTCACTTGTGAAACGCTCAATCCATCCAAAACCGTTTGGAGAACGACAAGATCTCCAGTCACATGCAACTCAGCATGGTCGACCAGATTCTCTCGCAATGTGCCACGCTCTTCACTTGAGCCGAGTTCACGTTCGACCTGCGTGATGACGCGCTCTGCTTGGGTGGAAGTTGAGGCTTCCACTCGAACTTCATTGCGTAAGTAAGTGATCCCCGACTCATCCATCGCCACCGTTTGTGCGACTCGTTGTGACCATGTCTCACCGCTGATTGCATCGGCGACAGTTTCGTTTTGTGCAAGGTATGCAAACACTTCGACAAGGTTGCAACCGAGGCCTTGATCGATGACATAAACATCGCCATCACCATCGAACACTTCGAGGTTGTGTGCTTCACCGAACGATGTGTTTCTGAGAATAGCGTCCCGAAGCACAACATAAGGTCCTTCGTAGGCAGGAGAAGGAATTCGTTCATCCGTGCCAACCACATCGTGGTTTGAAGTCAAGTCTTGATGCAACCCCTGTAGCTGTTCGAGAAGAACAGCGTCGCCGGGAATCGTGGTCGAACCATCAACTGGCTCGAAAAGAATGTAGAGAAGTTTCCAACCTGCGCTGTCGTAATTGGTGTTCAAGTCTTCCCGCACGTCCATGATTTCCATGTCTGGGTCAACGAAATCTCCCAAATCGAAATCGGTTTCCAATGAGGCTGCACCAAACACCGATGCTGCGGAGATGAAGATCGCCACTAGCAACACAGCGACTTGTTGCTTCTGTTGCAAAGCGACAATTCCATCTACGATTTTGGGCATGGTGATGGCTTGTGTTTCCAACTTGACAGTGAACCCACGCACGACGACGTGCAGGGAACCGACAATGACCGTTGCGGAAACAAAGGCGCAAACGACGCCGAAAGCAAGGGCGTAGCCGAAGGTGGCCAAAGGCGGCAACGGGGAAATGATGTTTGCAAGGAAGGCCGCCACGGTTGTGACAACTGCGAGCAAGAGCGGCACAGAAAGCCGAGCACAGGAACGCAGCCATGCTTCTGCCGGATCTTCATGTTCCTTGCGAATCGCCGCATAGGCTCGCTGGAGGTGAATGGCATAATCGATGCCTAACCCGAGAACTAGAGGCGCCACTGCCACTTCGAGGGCTGTGAATTGAGCACCGAGGAGGTTCATCACACCATACGTCCAGATGAGGGCGGAAGACAAACCGACAAGCGGGAACAATACATCGGGAATCGAACGGAACGCAATGGCCAGAAGAATCACGACCACAAGCAGAGCAATCACGACCAACAGGGCAAGGTTTTCGAAGGTGCCTTCGTCAATGTCGTAGGAAATCAAGTCGAGGGATACAACGCCATAGTCGAGCGAAGAGTCATCGGAAAGAGTCGAGAACTCGTTACGCAACTGATCTTGCAAGACCTTCCGAGTCTTTTCGTCCATGTTCGGGTCAACTTCCAGCACCCACAGGGTGGAAGAAGCGGTAGGGGCTGCACTCCCGTTGCCATTTTCCAAATAGGCACATGTTGAGTCGATGCTCAAATCTTTGTTGAGCAACGCAGATGATGCATACGTGGCTGCCGACAGGAGTTGGTCATCGCTGGTCAGCGTACAGGTGGTGTTTTCTTCAAAAATAAGTTCCAACATGTGTTCCCAAGAGGTCACGTTCGCAAGTGGCATCCCATCCGCTTCTTCGTCCAAACTTAGTTGGACAATACCTGGCGCTGTGGTCCACACACTGATCACGTTGCTCCGCTCTTCAGAAGCCTCCTTGATGATGGCAAGGTGCTCTGCCATGAGCTGGAGATGTTCTATAGAAAGAACACTTGAACCATTGTCGGCTGTAACTTCGACGAACAGCGGGCGGGTTTCATTTGGGAAGTGTTGGTGAATGCGCTCGTGGGCGTCATTGGCATCAGACTCTGGGGCAAAGTCTGCTAGATCTGTGTTGAAGTCAGGGGGTGATGTCGCCAGATGCGCCATCAAACCAACGGTGAGCAAGCCGCTTACGATGAGAATGGCGAGAGCCGAGCGTTGGAAGGTTCCAGCGCTTTTGGCCATCTTGGCCTCGAGAGCGGAAGTATCCATGGACTTCTCCAGCGCAAAGCACTACAAAAGGAAGGGGGTTGCTTGGCATCAAACTCACCGCCTTTACCAAATGCCGCAAGCGGTAATCAGAATCGATGACAGACCTCATCAATGAGCCTTTTTCTGGTGAAATGAGATGGTGCTTTTGGGAGAAGGTTCAAAACAAGTAGGCCAGTGGGCGAACTGGTCATCATGCCTGTGAAACTGCTCCTTCGAGAAAAGAACGAACTGCGCCTCCGCATTATCGGCGAAAGCCACACCGCTTTGCAGATGCTCCGTGAGCGACTCAACAACCACAAGAACGTCGAGTACGCAAACTACTTCCCAGGCCACCCAGAATTGGATGACCCTGAATTCTACATTCGAACCACTGGCAAGAGTGCCTCCGACAAAGTCCTCCGAGATCTCGTCGCTGGTCTTGCCGATGAATTTGCAAAGATCACCCTGTGAACGGGGTGCTTGAATTGAGCGCTTGGACCGATTCACTGGCTGAAGCCATTGGCTTGGACGGATACGCCACAAAGACCGACGGTGTTGGTGGTGTGCTCAAAGCACGCGTAACCGACTTCCGGGTTGAAGAAATTTCAACCTCCATCCACATGGACAACAAAGGTCGATTCACCGTTGCAAAAATCACTCTGACCAATTGGGAAACCAACAGGTTCTGTAACAACTTGGCCAAGGCCTTGAAGATCCCACGAAACCGAATTTTCTTTGCTGGAACAAAAGACAAGCGAGCTGTGACTCAACAGTTGTTCGTCATCGATGCACCTCAGCGCAAAGTTGCGGAAATCGAGATGCCAGATGTCGAAATTGAAGTTCTTGGAAGAACTCATCAAAAAATTGGGTTTGGAAACCACCGAGGCAACCGGTTTACCATCGTTGTTCGCGGCTGTGCCCATGATGATGGCACCCCTATGTCCAGCGAAGATGCGCTTCAAGAGGTTGAACGCATTCAAGCCGAAATGGCAGAAAAGCTCGGCGAGAACACATTTCCCAACTGGATTGGCCCACAACGGTTCGGTTCAGGCCGCCCAGTCACCGCTGAAGTTGGCAAGCATGTCATCGCAGAGGATTGGGAAAAGGCCGTCATGACCTACATCGCCATGGAAGGCGCCTCTGAAAACGACGATGTTCACGCCTTCAGAGCGCATGTCCGAGCAAACGGGCCGACTGAAGAAGGCTTGGCCCTTGCCCCACAATGGTTAGGATTTGAGCGCCGCATGGTCGAACACCTGCTCAAGCGAGAGGATGACTTCGTTGGTGCGTTCAAGAAACTCCCCGGCAACCTGCAACTGATGACCGTACACGCACTGCAATCGGTTGTGTTCAACAAGGCACTGCATGCACGAATCGATGCCGGCCTGCCAATCAGCCGACCAGTCGCTGGCGACTTGGTTGGACGAATTGATGAGAAGGGGCAGTTAGATGCCTCAAGTTGTGTCAATGTCGAAGAGCGAACCCTCCCCCGTATTTCGAGAAACTGTCAGATGGGGCGTCTGGTCACCACTGGCCCACTCCCCGGCAGTGAGATCAACACATGCGAAGGCGAATCTGGTCAAATTGAAACAGCGGTCATCAAGAGCATGAACTTGGACACCGCTGATTGGAACGTCGAAGCGATTCCACGCCTCTCCACTCGAGGAACCCGCAGAGCGCTTGTGACAGAATTCAATGAACTGGTCATCGACACCGTTCCAATCGCCAATGATGAGTCCATGGGCGAGCGATGGAAGGCGGGACCTAGTGACAACAGTCGATGGCATCCTGAAGGCGCCTGTATCCGATTCCGATTTGTGCTTTCAAGCGGCAGTTATGCAACGACGCTGTTGCGAGAATTCATCCAAGGACCACTCAGCCAGTTGTGAAGAATCACACTCGCTGAATCAATTCATGCCTGACAGTCAATTGCTGGGGGGTTGATTTGGTGCATGTACCGCATTCATTCTGGATTGCACCAGCTTGGAAAGTCGCCGTCTGATTCGGCTTGTCCAATCCGATCATTGTAAAAAGATTGAGATTCACCTCGTGAGCCTTCCAAGTATGCGATGCAATTCTCTTCGATCAGAACATCACCCTCATCATACGGAGCAAGGAACAGGACATCATCGACAATCAAATATTTGTAAGTATAGTAATAATCATCATCCTCAAAGTACAATGTGTCATTAATTGTGTACCAGGTTTCAAATGTCCCTGTTGTCTCTTTTGCGTCACCATTGCTCATCAATTGTAATGTATCTTCGGGGTTCGTCCAATCGCCAACAAGATTTGAATCTTGACCTTCGGCTAACGAAGAGGCCCAAACATACAGAACACCGGAAACAATGACAAGAAGAAGAAGTACAGTGACAATTCCAGCACCAATCATAAGTGCCTTCTTGGTACCATCATCATTCGATGACGAAACAATCACAAAGTGATCGTTCTGAAGCGCTGGTTGGTGTTGGTGGGAAAACGGTGGTTGGTGTTGGAGATTTGCGTCATAAGATGTTTTGTTCTCCCGTGGAATTTCTTTCTCATCATGCCCAATAGCACCTTGTTGAAGCGCATCCTGTTGTTTTTGAGTCGGGCTCCATTCGCCCTCAACAAACTCCCAAAAGCCATCTTCACTCGTTTGTGCCATGATGATTCAATTGAACTCATGTATTTCAAATCGTCGAGGATTGCTGGAATTGATGAGAAATTCACAGCCGCAAATGTTTCTCCCAAAATAGGAACAAGGCTGCGCCATGACTGAAGGGAAACAGCAACGCACGTGCGAGGATCGTGTTCAAAGAAGACCCATGGAGAGCACTTCGATTTCGCCAACACCGTGGATTTCGCTCATGCGACCTTCCAAGGCATCTGCAAGTCCTTCGCCGTCGTCCATGACAACATGAACTTGAACGAATTTGAGGCCAAACGCAAGAGGCTTGACTTCAACGGATTGAATGTTGTACACTTCATCGCCCATGCCAGTGATGGTGGTTGCGATCAGATCTGCGTCAACGTTGTCGACATCAGAGTCTGGATTGATTTTGTAAGTCATTGCTACCATGCCCATGATCTCACCTCAGGGCCCCTGGTATTGACAAGCTGGACAGACGTAGGTAACGCCTTGATTTCGGCAGCGAGGGCTGCGGCCAATAGGTGCGCCGCACCCTGGGCATGGGAAGGTGGTGGAACCGGTTTCTTCCAATGGAACGCCGGATGCGGTACAGTTCTTTGCTCTCTCACTCATAATGACCCTCAGGAACATTTCGCCCACGCCCTCCCCTTCTTTATGGTTGCGTGCTCCATCACCTCAGACATGCCGTCCTTTGAATTGGTCACATGGACCTTCAAACGGGGCACTGCACATTGTTTCATCGATCCAGAACCACCAATGAGCCATCCATTCCTGTGCTGATGACCAATTCGCCATTCCGACGGCGGCACCAGCCATTTGTCAGACAAATGATGTCACCGACCTGAATTCGTTCTGTTTGTTCGCCCCAGAGCACCAAGCCAATGATTCCAGATTCATCGCGCCCACATGCTGCGGCCACTGCTCCCGTGAATCGCTTCGAGGCAATTCGTCTCACTGGATACATCCTCAGCACGACCAATTCAATGCGGTGCACAGGCGCATTGTGACGCAAATCTGCACAGCGCTGACGGGCGGAGCGTGGGTGTTCATGTGTGGGGCTGGCTGCATCTGAATGAGGATTCATGCCACGAGGGTTTGACCTCAACGGGCTTCAATCTATTCCGCTTTTTTACGGCGAACGGAAAACGAGGACTTGATGATTTCAGGCCCTTCATCAACGTCATCGCCGCCAAGTTTGAGGTTCAATGCTGTTTCATAGGTTTCCCGTACGTTGAATGTCTTGGCTTTCCAAGGCATGAAGTTGCGGCACACCAAGTACACCTCAGAGGAGGCGTTTCGGGATGCATGGGGTGCGTATCGACGCACATCAGAAAAGAATGGTTTCACGGCATCGATCAATTCTTCCACGCCAACGCCCTGAAACAGTTTTGTTGTGAAAGAGCCACCTTTGCACAGCAATGGCAAGGCGAAATCAAACACTTGAGCAACGAGGGTCATCGCCACGGCTTGGTCCATGTCCCACTTCCCAGTGATGTTGGGGGAGATGTCTGAAACAATTGCGTTGAGGGGGCGACCTTTGAGTTCAGTCAACATCCGTTCTTGTGTGTGAGGATCCGTGATGTCCCCAGTGAGCAGAAGCGCACCTTCGACTGGCTGGCACGGTTCAAGGTCGACCCCAAGTACGAAGCCGGATTCTCCAACCAGTTCCATACCAACTTGAGCCCATCCACCGGGATGACAGCCAACGTCAAGGATGACATCACCTTCACGGATGAGGTTGAAGCGTTCTTGAATCTGCTTCAATTTGAAGGCAGAACGAGAGCGGTAGCCGCTTGCCTTGGCTTGCCTCCGCCATGAATCTCGCTTGTGATTTTCAATCCAGTGATCAGCCATGTGCACCCTCCCTAACACCGGTTGCTTTCGACCTGTTCAAGAAACCTCGCCTCAAAACTCGGCAGAACAAAGGGATGAAGGAGGACGCCCGCCTCGCCAAGCCATGGCAGAGCAACGAAAGCAACCAGCCCGTCAAGGTGGGCTTTGGGTGCTGTTGTTGGCAGTTTCATTGTTGCAGGCTCCGGTCTTGGCTCAAGCACTGGTTGTGGATCCATCAACATCCCTTGAATCTGGAATCGAGACAAACCTTCGTGGTCAAAGTCTGCTGATTGAGGAATTGACGGCCACATGGTGCACATCATGCGCTGAAATCGACCCCTACCTCGTGGG
>JAQXFM010000254.1 GCA_029250305.1 Candidatus Poseidoniaceae archaeon
CCACATGGGACATGAGTGAAGTGCCAATGAATGCGAACGCAGAAATCATCACGGCCCTCAGTGATGGATTCAGTTTCCATCTCATTTACCCTACCATTGCACTTCTTCACGCTGTTAAGTTCGGTTTAATCACCATCGAGTCTGAACGTGACCAAAAGATTCTCCGACTTGTAGCACTGTGTGTTATGGTTGCGATTACCGCCGTGTTCACAACGTTGCTGGAAGTGATTATTCCAATTCCTGATTTGGTTCTCGCAGTTGTCTGTGGATTGGTTCTTGCCACTGGATGGGAGCGACACCTCATTGATGCGCTGGAACCTGACGAAGAAATGAAGACGGTTTCTTGGGCCTGGCCAGGCAATGAAAGAGCGATGACATGGGGCGTCAACCTCATGATTGGAATTCCATTCGTTGTGAAGCTCCTTGCAGGGGTGGTGTACTGATGCGGACAGAAACTGAATTGATGAAACTCAAAAAGAATGAACTCGTTGAGATTGCTGAATCTCTTAATGCAGACACTTCAGGGACCAAAGCTGAACTCACAAAGCGCATACTCACCTCAGAGGATCAACCGGATGTTGAACCAGAGCAAAATCACGACGAATTGACTGCATCTAAAATCGAAGAAGATACTCCTGACGCCCAAGAGAACGATGATGAAGAAATGCTAGTGAACATACCGGAAAATTCAGAGGATGCCTTGGTCGAATCTACAGAACCATCCGGTAAAGAAATCATCTTCGAGGAACTTCCAAGTCGGTGGTTAATCGCAGGTGGATTACGCCCTGTCCCGTACCTATCTACGCTCGCTGTTGTGTTCATCCTCATGTTCACCTATGGATTCAATGATTTCTATTCAAACCACTATTCCTTCGAGGGCGATGACAAGGAGTATGTCGATTGTGCTCGAGTCACTTACCATTCACTCGGCAACGGAAACACCTCGGACTACGCACCCACAGAGCAAGCAAACATTGACTGTGCCGAACTTCTAAGCGTATCACCAAACTGGTGGCAAGAAGACATGGATGCATGGTTGCAAAGCATGCTTGATTCCGTTAGCGGAAGTGGGAATGAGACAGGATTCATTTGGACACAAGCCGGCATTGAAACAATGGCTGCGTTGGGTGCTTCTACATTCAACGCAAACATGAGCGTATACGGTGACCCAGTTGCAGGTGATGAGTTCACCGAACAAGATTTAGCAATTTGGAATGGTTACACCGCAACGTTTGGTGGTGGCAATGACACAATTGAGGACTTGCTCGCTGGAGGCGGTAGTCCGTTCGCAGTGTACATGCCAATGGGTATCGTGGACTACAAACCAACAGGCTACCTTTGGACGCAAGCGGGCATCGACACAATGTCGTACCTTGGGACTTCAACATTTAACACGAACATGAGTGTCTTCGGGGATCCCATTGACGGCGATGTATTCACTGCCCAACACCTCGCAGTGTGGAATGGTTTCGCTGCATCGTTCCCAGGCGGTGGATCTGATACATACGAAGACTTGTTACCGTCGGGTGGAAGTCCATTTGCGATCTACATGCCCCAAGGAATCGTTGAGCACGCACCGACCGGTTACTTCTGGAGCCATCCAGGAGTCCCTACAATGGCCTACCTTGGCTCCTCAACATTTGGTGCGAACATGAGCGTCTTCGCCGACCCTGCACCCGGTGATGTGTTCACCGCCCAACACCTTGCAGTATGGAACGGATTCACGTTGCAAATGGGTGGCGGCAACGATACGATTGCAGACCTGCTCCCTGGTGGAGGAAGCCCCTTTGCAGTCTACATGCCGAGCGGCATTGTGATGACCGAAGCAGAATGGACAAACCAGACACCTTCGGTGGGCAATGTCACTGTCGAAGTCAATGAGACAACAAACACAAGCGTGTTTTCCTGCGGGTATATCTTCAATGACGCACAATCTGACTCTGATAATTCGACCGTTCTGTGGTTCGTCAACAACAGTTATGCTGCAAACACAACCACCTACAGTGCGAACCTAACCAATGGCACCACAGTCGCTTGTATGGTCACACCATACGATGGTCTGTACTGGGGCGTCAGTGTCGAATCCGAGAGCTACTTAATCCTCGCAACTGAAGATTGATCAACATCTGCGCACAATCACGAAGGCTGGCAATGCCATTCTGAGAGATCTTCGAACTCGCCAACTGTCCACTCGATCAACGGAGGTACTTCCTTCCACCAGCGAACTTCAGCGACGTTTGAGTCATCAACCACCCACGCATCAGATGAGGACTTTTCAACCTCGACATGAGCCACCCACCCCTTGGGATAGTAGGATTTGTTCCACATTTTGATCACCCCAACGAGACCGGTTTCTTCCTGTAATTCTCTGAGCATGGCTTCT
>JAQXFM010000269.1 GCA_029250305.1 Candidatus Poseidoniaceae archaeon
CTTCCCAGCCATATGGCTACGGCCAGCAACCCATCATCATCCAACAAGCACCATCTTCAGCTGCAAAAGTAATTGGCATCCTCGTTATTATTTATGCCAGTTTGAGTGTTTTTGGAGAAGCCTTTGGCATCTTGGTTCCTGGAGGGAATGGCCTCACTATTGCCCTCGCAGCAGTGAATATTCTGGCTTATGGTGGCATGATCTTTGGTGGCGTCCAAATGATACAATTCAATCGTCAAGGCGTGTTCATCGTCATGGGGGCAATCGCCTTGGTTGCGTTTTCGACAATCGCAAGCTTACAAGTTGCGTTGGACTATGATCAGATGCTAGAAAATGGTGATATTTCCCAGGAGGAATATGATGTCATCACGGATGAAAACCTCGATGGCGCAGTTACAGTGGTTGGCACCATCACTGCTGCCATCTGCAGTGGAATCTGCATGGCAATTGTGGCGATTCCATTGATGATCGCAAATAATGGCTTTCAATCCCAGAAAAACTACGGCATGACACCTTAAGCATCAACAACCGTCGCCTCCACACCTTGGCTATGGGCACCCTTGTCAAAGGCACAGCAGCGACCTATGTCGAAGAACTATGGATCAACACCAATGAACGCTACGAGATTCGTTGCATCACTGCAGATGTCCAACGGGTCATTCGCGAAAGCGGCATTGTTGATGGACTTGTATTGGTCAACCCAATGCACATTACAGCCTCTTGCTTCGTCAACGATTTGGAGTATGGACTTCATCATGACATCCGTCAATGGTTGGAACACCTTGCACCCTTCTATGGCATTGAAGGTCGATCAGGTGAGGAGTATCACCATCACCGCACAGGCGAGGATAACGGAGATGCACACTTGAAGCGGCAATTGCTCGGCCAGCAGGTCACGATGGCCGTCCAAGGTGGTGAACTTCATTTGGGTACGTGGGAGCAAATTCACTATGCTGAGTTTGATGGCTGTCGAGACAAGCGAATCATGGTTAAGGTCGTAGGGATTCTTTCCGATTGAGCGCCCTGCGGCGCTTTGAGTGGAAGAACCATAACATGAGTCGTCCACACGGGAGCATGGACCCTAAGCCCCAGGTCGAATTTGACCAGGGCTTCTTCAAATTCACGAAGCCATACACTTGGCAAGGTTGGGTGTGGTGGTTGGTCATCATCGGCGTGATGATTGGAGCCCTTTTTTTCCAACCCCAAGGCTACATCATCTCGCTTTGCATGTTCGTTGTTCTAGCGATGCTTTCACCGACCGGACTTGAATCTAAATTACACGCCATGCGGAAGAAAAACCCACAGCCTGAGGACTTGGAAGCTCAGGCCCTGATCTCCGGTGCTACTGTGGAAGATTGGTTTTATGGAAAGAAAACCTATGTGCCAACCAACGATCCAAACGATTGGGTCTATCCTGCTCCGGGGCCTAAATCGTGGTACCTTCCTCGTCCATATCACCCCGATCCGAGCAATGAACTTCTTCCAGAGCATCCCACGAAAATAGGGACTCCCAGACCAGCCGTCATTTCGAGTTACGGTTTGTTTCTCTTGATCTTCCTCGGTGGCATGTCCTCTCTTGCCTACTTTGGGGTGACAAGCGCTCAATCCACAGTTGATTCGAGCGATGACACATTGCTGCTGCTCCCATACATCACCATGGGTGTGGGTGTCCTATGGTTGATTTTGGGCTACTTCGCTCAACGTCACCAATCGGTGATGATGGATACTTCGACGGCCTTAGCACGCTCAGTAGCCGCCGGATCGGGAGAACTCGTCGGGCAGGTTCGCCCAACCTTCTCGGGTGGCATTGATGTGCTCGTTGACCACCATCCAATGCGGATGGTTCCGGGCTGTGTGGCGTACAAGTGGGAGTATGAGGTAGAAATTCGAGAGTCCAAAATTGTCATGCGAAACGGGAAGCCGCGCCGGCGCACGCAAAACCGTTGGGTGAACGTTCGATCGAAGGAAGGGAGTGTGCCATTCATTCTTCACGATGGCACTGGCGGGATTTATCTCCGCCCTTCGACTTTTGAACGACAGGATTTTGGCGGTTTTGTCAAACAATGGACAACCACGCACAGTCAGAGTTTGTCGGATGCATACTGGCGAATCCAACACGGCCGCTTGTACAATCAAGGCCACATTCTTCGCCATCGATGGACCATTCACGCCCTTCGAATTGGCGACCCAGTCTATGCCTTAGGCATGGTTAAGCCACGCCCTTCTGAAGAACTCGAATGGCCCGGCGTCTGTGATGTCGTTGATTTTGAAGCTCCTTCTCTTGCTGGAAAAGACGATGGCACCTTTTGGTCTCAGGAAGAAAAGAGCAAGGTGAACTACAATCTTCCAGTCAGCAACGCTCGCTTGCACATGATTGGTACCGACACGCCTGGTATGCCTGCAATGCTCAAACGAGGGACAGAACTCGCGAACATTGCACGCCTCCGCTCGAGAAGCGAATTGATGTTCATACCGTTCTTGACTGCAGTGGCGGGCAGTTTCATGCTCCTGTGGTTGTGACAGTGAGGTTCATGACCCTGTTTGGGCTCGCCGGACCATGGCAGAAGATGTTGTGATTGTAGGCGGTGCTCGCACCCCGTTTTGTGAATGGGTTGGCGGTAAGCGTGGTGATGGAAAAACTGGCGGTCTGCTCAAGTCCGTGAGCGCTCAAGAACTCGGCGGCATTGCCATCAAAGGAGCACTCGAAGCAACCGGAACCGACCCGTCATCGGTCGATCATGTGGTCATGGGGTACGCTCTTCAGACATGTGCTCAATCAATTTACGGTTCACGCCATGCAGGTTTGCAAGGTGGGATCCCACAAGAAGTACCGATGCTTACGCTGTCTCGTATCTGTGGTTCGGCGATGCATTCCATTGTCACAGGCGCTCAGATGATCATGCTCGACGAAGCTTCAACCGTTGTGTCTGGCGGTATGGAAAACCTTAGCCAAGCCCCTCACGTGATGCGTGGTGGCCGTGAAGGATGGAAATTGGGACGCTCTCCTAAGGTGGAAGATTACATGATGACCAATTTGCAAGACATGACCTGTGGATTGTTCATGGCGCAAACTGCTGACGAGTTGTGCCGGCGCAAAGGTGTGACCCGTGAGGAAATCGATGCATTTGCTGCTCTTTCCCACGCTCGAACCACCGCATCCATTGAATCGGGCATGTTCGAACCAGAAATCGTTCCAGTGACCATCAAAAGCCGAAGAGGCGACAAAGTCATCACGCACCTCGATGAAGATCACGTGGTCAAAAACTGCACAGAGGAGAGCCTCGCCTCGCTTCCGACTGCCTTTGGCCCTGAATCCTTCGTGACTGCAGGAAACGCATCAGGCATCGTCGATGGAGCAGCAGCTGTGGTCATCAAGTCTGCTTCGCAGGCAGCTGCTGACGGCGATGAACCTCTTGCTCGCATTGTCTCCTGGGGCATCGTGGGCCTCGAGCCAGCCATCATGTCATACGGTCCAGTTCCATCATCGCTTAAGGCGCTCGAAAAGGCCGGTCTCAAAGCAGAAGACATCGACCGTTGGGAAATCAACGAAGCATTCGCCGGACAAGCCCTCGCTTGCATCAAAGATTTGGGCATCGAAGTGGACAAAGTCAACGTCAACGGTGGCGCTGTCGGTCTTGGCCACCCGCTTGCTGCAACTGGGACCCGATTGGTGCTCACCCTCGCTCATGAATTGAAGCGATGCGGTGGACGCTACGGTGTTGCCACTGCGTGCATCGGCGGCGGTCAAGGTATTGCCATGATCATCGAATCACTGTGATCGGTGTCTATGAAGGGTTCATTCGCCCTCGGGCGAAGCATCTTGAGCATCAGACCGTGCTCTAACTCCTCCGTTTATACATCAATATAAATGGCAGTCGAGAAACCGAGGCCTATGATGAATCCATTTGAAGCAATGAGCAATGCCAGTGTGGACCGCCCAAAATCGATGTTCGCCGTTGTGATGCTGGCCATCCTTGTTCTCGCTTCAGGTGGGATGCACCTTCAATTTGACAACAGTGAAGACGGTTTCTTCCCTGATGACGAGAACGTCCGCCTCTTGGAGGAAATTGAGCGAGAGTACCAGGCATCCATCGATTTTGTTCGGATCATCGACGACATCGAAGCGGGTTCGCTCCAAAAGAATGCCACTTGGGAATACTTGGCGAGCATCGAAGCGAGGATGATCGATGATGAGAACTTCGCACCTTACCACTATCCTTTGTTTGGCACACAAGCAAACAGCGGCATGGCCGGTTATGCCTACCAATGGCAACGGTATCAAGACCCATTGAGTGCTGATTGGGTTTCAGGCGTTGAAAGCGCCATCAACGATGTCCTTGCAGCCGATGATGGAAACCTCACGCTCGCACTTTCGAACCTTTCCGCTGCTGCTGAAACAATCCCTGCAGCAACGGCCATGAGCGGCACGGACTTGCTCGCTTGGAACGCCGGTACGCCAGCTGACTGGCTCCCACGGTTGGACAATGGTACCAATCTTTCGCCTCAACTCGGAGCCATGCTTGGGATGCTTGACGCAACAACGGCCAACCGCTCTGCTCCGCAGGTTGGTCAAATTATGGCCGTAACAGGGCCTATGAATGGGCAACTTGGCCTTCTTTCAGGTCTGCAATCCATCGATTACCGTGCGGCCATTCTCGGCTCACTTCCCGTTGTAGACCGCACCAATGACCCCTGGAACTCATCAGGACCCGTCTTGACCACCCTCGTAGTGAGCACGGAACCTGCCGATTATGATTTGGAAATCCTTGGTGATGTTCAGGCCATGATCAACAACTGGTCTGAATTGATGGTGATTGATCTACAAGCAAACGGAGCAGAAGAAAGCCTG
>JAQXFM010000274.1 GCA_029250305.1 Candidatus Poseidoniaceae archaeon
GTCGCAGCCAAGCATTCAGCATCGTACTTGCTTGCTCCATAAGGGTGGCTTGGGCGCAGGTGAGGCTCAGGGGTTGCATCGCTATGGGAGGTGTTTGAATCATTTCCATCGAATACCGAAGCCGATGAAACCACGACCAATCGACCTACATTGTTGACCGCGGCTGATTGTACAAGATTGTTGAACCCCTTCACATTTGTTTCGAAAAACGTTCGTTTCCGACCAAATGGTGCTGCAAAAGCAGCGCAGTGAACAATTGCGTCGTGCCCCGCAACCTGTTGATTCAAACTCGCTTGGTCGAGGAGATTGCATTGCTCGACAGTGAACCCTCGTTCCTTCAATCGCTTAATTTTAACAAGTGTTCGACCAAGCCCCGTCACAGTGTGCCCATTCTCACTCAATCGTTGGACCACTGCCGATCCAAGTGAGCCGGTAGCCCCAGTGACGAGGACCTTCACGCGTTCACCCCATGTGCAGTGCGGTATGAGATGCGCCGCCACATCAAAACGAAGGCTGTAGGCCAAGCAAGTGCGAACGTCCAAGCCAGCCATACGGGGAGTGTTGGTGGTCCAGCGACGTCCACTGGAATCTCAGTGTAAGCAGCCTCGCCGTTCACTTCGAGCCAAATCTGCATGGTTTGATTACCAGCAAAGGGAAAGTTGACGCGCTCTTCCCACAATCCATACCCGCCAGGGTTCTCAAAAGACGTTTTCATTTTCACTTCACCTCTCTCCCCCGGGTACACAAGGGTGAGCCAAGCTTTGTCGATTGTTTTGGATTCATTTTCAGCAGAAAGAATGCTCACTTCCACATCCGTGTGGGCTTTTGGAGGCCACATCATGAATTCAACCCACACATAGGTGTCATTGACATCAATCAAATATCGCTTTGGTGCATCAAAGCCGTCCCCCTCCTCGCTGAAATGAATGCTGTGACCGCTTACCACTGGGGCAGACACGGACACGAACAGCAGCATCAACATCACAAGCGGAGCTACTTTACGGCTCTTCGAGGTGTCGTTTTGAATTCCTTCATGACGCTCTGCGAGCCGTTCAATGGCCGGGCCTAAGCCTTGCGTGACGGGCCAAACCAGCCTTAATACCACTGCGCTAAGCAGGACTGAGAGCAAGGTGTTGACGATGCCAATATCGACAGGGGTATGTTCAATGAATGTTGGAAGCCATGCTACATCGACCAATAACACAAGTGGGATGAGAGCAGTTGGGTTCTCAAGGGATGCCACTCTTTTGAACACCAATAGCGCTGGGAAAAGCAGCCAAGGCAAGCAATTGGCGGCATAGGTCGTATGAGGTGCGCCGGGTCTCAAGAAATGCTCCTCACTCATGAATGATGCAACCAAGAATGGCACAAGCGCAAGAAAGAGCACTTGGGATCCAAGCATAACACTGGAGAGACGAAGTGCGCCTCGTTCGCCCAACCAGCGGTCAGCAAGGGGAAGAAACGTCATCAAAACAGCTCCAGCGAACACGAAGTGGAGCATTAACTGAACACCAAATACCTCCATGGTCGAGACGCGGGGGTCGAGAAAATTGGCAAACGCTAGATGAAAGTGGTAGACAAGCGCCCACATGGTACCAATAAGAATCAAATCCATCCAGTAAGGGGTTTGTTCCTTCAATCTGTTCTTGAGTTCAAGCGCCAAGAGAAGGGTCGCCGCTTCAACAAGCATGCCACCCGCAAACGTCCACACATGGGGCGGGGTAATGATGGTGGTATCAACACCGTAACTTGCATGCCAGTAATCGTCAAAAAAGCCACCAATGGCAAGTGTAAACATTCCTGTGATAATCATCCAAATACTCGCAGGTGCGATAAATGGGCCCAGATTCAAATCGCTTTTTCGTTGATTTTGATTAAAAAAACTGTTCCAAACGGTGTATGTTCCCAGGAACATTGCAGTGGGGATGATGCCTGCAAAGATCATCAGGTGTGGAGGGGTCAAGAGTTTGTCTCGTCCAATATCGGTGTGCCATTGCAAATCCACAGCTAATCCAAACCGGGCCACGACGTGATACACACAAAGCACTACGAGGAATAAGAGGAGAAATTGATCCTCCCTTGACCTCGTTGACGCCATACCTACCGCTCCCAGTGGGCCGATGTAGATTTACCTGTTCTGTCAATGATTCTGTGGACAAATGAACCCTCTTTACCGTGAAGCCATTGGTGGAATTCGTGCATATTTCGCCCGGAAAGCCATGTCTGGTCACCTGAGAATAGATCCCCCGATTCCTTCATTTCGAGAGGGGTGAAGGACCCGTATTCCTGCGAGATGTTGGCTTTTTTTCCAGAATCAAAGTGGGTTTTCGTAACACGGTCGAGCGAGAGTTCGGCGTCATCAGATCGAATTCGTTTGAGGCAAGGCCCATCACCTTCTAACGCCACGATGGCCACGAAGCAATGTGGCTCATGCAGCCATTCAGTTTGTTTGTTCGGTCGCTCGTCACCAGAAGATAGGATTGCGTATTTCCCAGGCAACTGAGGCAAGAGATCACCGATCGCATCAAGGGCCACATGAGGGGAACAACTCCCATCGCTCACATCAAAAGCAAAACAATGTGAACTCGTTTGATTGAGTGTGGTGCATTTGATGTCGAGCGAGCCTTGAATGTGGGTGGCAAAAGCCGGTTCAGTCCTGAAATGTTGTCGATAGACTCCACTGTGGACAATCATGGCAACGTCCTTTGGATTCACTGATGCCTTTTTCATGGCCTCCTTTACCAAGCGCACGGTCGTTTTCAGCAACCGTCCCTTGCCCAGTGGTGCAGCCTCCCATGCGACCATCACGACCATTGCTCGACCCCCTTCGGAAGGTGGAAGTGCAACGCAAGCATTGCCAATCCTGAACCAAACGACACGAGAATTGCCGTTTCATCAGATTTTAGATGGCCGGCGTTGTGTGATAACTCAAGCAACACGCCATGGCTTGTCGAGGCAGTATTACCCGTGTTTTCGCTGTCATTGTGCAGGGATTTAATGGCGCCAACTGATGATTCTGCAATTTTGGCGCCTTTCATGACTGCTTTTGGCGTGGTTGGATGAGAATAGACATGGTCAATTGAACTCCACTCCAGTTCCATGTGGTTCATCGAACGTTGCAGGAACTCGCTAAGGTTGTCAAGAACGCCCATCTGTAATTGCTTAGCCTTTGTTCGCATTCTTGGTCCAGGGCGTTCTCGAGATGCTTCACCAATGCAGTGATTGTTGTACTGAGCAAAGGTAAATGGTTCACTGAAAATCATTCTGTTTGGTTCTGTGCTTGGTCCGACGAGGTA
>JAQXFM010000279.1 GCA_029250305.1 Candidatus Poseidoniaceae archaeon
ATCCATATTCTTCGGCACAGTGCAGCCCACCTTTTGGCACAGGCTGTCACCGCTCTCTACCCTGGTGCAAAGCCGACGATTGGCCCAGCCATTGACCGCGGCTTCTACTACGATTTTGCCATGGAAGCAATCACTGAATCCGATCTCAAACCAATTCAAAAGAAGATGCAAGAACTTGCTCGTAAGAACTTCACAGTGGAGCGTGTTGAACTTTCTGAATCAGAACTACAAGATCACTTCGCCGACAATCCATACAAGCTTGAAATCATCAACGACAAGATTGAGGATGGCGGCGGCTCAACCATCTACAAGCAAGATGAGTGGTACGATTTGTGCCTTGGCCCACACGTTCCAAACACCTCTCGTCTGATGCATGTCAAACTCACCAGCGTTTCCTCTGCCTATTGGAGGGGGGACCAAGACCGAGAACAACTGGTTCGAATTTACGGAATCGTGGAACCATCAAAAGAAGCCCTGCGGGCCACGCTCACTCGACTTGAGGAAGCAAAGAAGCGAGATCACAGAAAACTCGGAAAGGACCTGAAGTTGTTTCACATCGATGAAGAAGTTGGTCAAGGCTTGATTCTCTGGACGCCAAGAGGGGCGATCATCCGACAGGAGCTTCAGGACTTCATCTCGTTCCACCTCCGACGCCAAGGCTACTCGCAGGTGTTCACGCCGCACGTTGGGAAATTGGACTTGTACAGAACTTCTGGCCACTTCCCGTACTACCAAGATTCCCAATACCCGCCGTTGGTTGAACGGGATTTGATGAAGAAACTCGCTGACGAAGGTTGCACATGTGGCGAATTGTCGAATTTGATGAAATTAGGCGACATTGACGGCTACATGCTCAAGCCAATGAACTGCCCACATCACGTCAAAATTTACGCCTCTCAACAGCGTTCGTACCGTGACTTGCCACTCCGTTTGGCCGAATTCGGTACCGTTTATCGCTGGGAGCAATCTGGAGAAATCTCAGGGCTGACTCGAGTTCGAGGATTCACTCAAGACGATGCTCACTTGTTCGTCACAGAAGATCAGATTGCCCAGGAAGTGCTTGGATGCATCGAATTGGTGCAAATCATCTTCGAGAAACTTGGCATGACAGACTATCGGGTTCGCGTTGGTCTGCGAGATGCTGACTCGGACAAGTACGTCGGTGAATCCGAAGCCTGGGACAAGGCTGAGGAAGCATGCAGAGCAGCGGCTCAATCCCTCGGTGTGAACTGGTCAGAGGAACAAGGAGAGGCTGCCTTTTACGGTCCTAAAATCGACTTCGTGGTCAAGGACGTCATCGGGAGAGAATGGCAACTTGGTACCGTTCAAGTCGATTACAACCTTCCTGAACGTTTTGGATTGGAGTACAAAGGCAGCGACGGAGAGATTCACCGCCCAGTCATGATTCATCGAGCCCCCTTCGGTTCAATGGAACGCTTTTGTGGTGTCTTAATCGAACACTTTGCTGGGAAATTCCCAACATGGCTCACGCCCACTCAAGTTCACATCATCACCATTTCAGAGAAACACAAGGCCTACGCCAGTGAAGTCGCTGAAGCTCTGAAAGCGCATGAGATTCGTGTCCTCGTGGACGATGGAGATGACACCGTTGGAAAGAAAATCAGAAACCACCGCAAGCTTCAACCGGCCTACATGGTCATTGTTGGCGATGGTGAATCTGAAGGTCGAACTGTGAGCCTACGGGCTCGAAATGGTGATCAAATCAGCGGTATGGCTCTTGATGATTTCATCGCAGCCATCCGCGAGGAAATCGACAACAAGGTGGCTCAACCCTCACTTGTCGTCGTTGAACCTGAAGAGTAGGCGAGGTGATTTGCATGGTCGCACCAGAGATTGTTGACGGGTTTTCACTCGCAGCAGTGGTGCCAATGTTGCTCGCAGCGTCGACGGCGTGGTTCTTTTGGCGCACCGTTGTTCCAAGGCAACTGCAAGGCCTCCAAGTCGCCTTTGAGACCGGTGAGTTGCGGTATGAAGTCCACCGAGTGACGTACAGCACAGAAGACGCGAAGACGTTGTTGCGGTTACCGGGGATGCGGTTTGGTGTGACGACCTATCTGTTTGCGCTTGTCGGCGTCTTGATTCTCCTGTTCGAATTTTTGATGGCTCGCTTTGCGTTGGCAGATGGCTACCATGCACCTTCATTGGCGATTGGATTGATGTTCATTGCACTTCCAGCATTGGTTTCAAGTGGTTCTTCTTTAGGAGCACAAGTCATCAAACCAATTGGACAAGATCGTGCATCATTGCAGGATTCAAGCACGCTTCGAAGTTACAGTTACGTGGTGCTCCTTGGCTTCTGGATGGCGCTCGTGGCCATGCTATACATCGCCTTAGGCTTGTTAGATGTTCCAGACAACCGTCGTTTTAGCATCGCCGCCTTTGCCATGTTTTCGCCATCGGTGTTGGCTTATGGGCGCATTCTTGGTTCCTCGTGGCGAGCGCTTCGTCAGTCATCGAAGAAGATTGCAGGTGGCGAGCCATCGCCCTTCCACAACCACACGCCAAATGCACGCCAACAGGCTGTTGCGCAAATTGTCAACTTCAACCTCATCGCCATGCCCTTTGTGGCGTTCAACACCTTTGTGTCCCTTGTCGTGCTTCTCATGGACCCAAACCTGCTGATTCACTCCGACCGAGTGATTGGCCTGCCTGAGTACCGTCCACAAACCACCTTCATGGAAGAGGGTGGTGTGCTCGGTTTCGCACTGATTGAGCTCTTTTCATTCATTCCCGTTGAAGGGATTCGGGTTCCGATTGTGTCTTCGGTCTTGCTCTTTTTGCTCTTGAACGTGGCGATTATCGGGTTCCTATTTGTTTACGAGGTGGCACGAATATTGTTCCTCGATGTTCAGGATGTATCGGGTGCGGGGGGCATAAAACTCGCTGATAGCCGCTTGCTTCGGGCTGAGAGGTCTCAACAAGCAAAGGTGCTGAATTTCTGTTTCACAGGTTTTGCCGGTCAATCGATGCTGCTTTTGGCCCTTGGTATGATCACCTTTTGGGATTCGAGTTTCTTACCTCAACAAGCACAGTGCGGGTCTTGGGAATCAACAGTGTGCAGTGTTCTGACAAAGGATGGGTTGGAAGAGCTAACGTGGATGCTTTCTTCTGGCGGACAAATCGCGTTCCTGACCATATGGGTCAAATCACTGCGAGTTGGTTCTCGATTGGAAGACATTACCTTCGATGCCGCCGTTGAGGGCAACCGGGCGCGTTTCTCTGAAATGGAAGACATGATTTATCTCAAGAAGCAACCTCTTTCGACATTGATTGCTAACGACGAGTGGGTGAAGGCATTGGGTCAACTTGATGACATCCTAAAGGGACATGGAGAGGAACTCGACGGCCTTGCATTGGGTCGGAAAACAGGGGCCATCATGACGCTTTACTCAGGCTTTGGCCGGTGGAATGAGGCCGAAGAACAAGCGGTTTCACTGTTGGCGCTTCGTGGCGGGAAAGAGGCAGAACTAGCACGCCTCACCCTCACAGCCGCCAGCCTCGCACAGCGTGATTTGCCAGAAGCCAAACCTCGCTTGAACCTCCTTCCAGACGATGACATTGAGAGCACGCGACTTCAATGGGTCGCCTCACTTTTGAAACCAAAAGGCCGCCCGTTGGATGACCGCCACAAACCACTGCTCACCATGGACAGCATCACTCGAAGAAACATCGATCTTGTTGGAAGGTTTGAGGCGAACATCGCCCGTTCCGACCTCAAGGGGCTCAACACCCCTGCTGGGCGATTGTTCTTGCTTGGCGACCTCGCAAGAATGCGCTTAGCACAACGAAGTGAAGATGCTCTGGACTTGCTTGAGCGTTTCATCAAAGATCATTCAATTGAATCCTGGGTTCATGGTGAAGTCGTTCGATGCTTGCTGCACCTTGATGGAGGACGTGTCAATACTGCGGTGATGATGGCTGAAGAATTGGCTGAAACCCATGGTCGCCACCCTCACCTAAGGGCCCTGCTCGGGCATCTTTCCCGTTCAGGCCTCACTCCACTGACCTCGAGCGAAATGACCGACATGGAATGGGCCACAGAATCTGGGTTGAATGTGATGGATGTGTGGGCAAAGACGCATGTTGTCTCACCACCTCCTACCTTCCCAAAGAAATCTCAACGACAACATGCTTGGGCTGCAAATGCTTGGATTGCTCATGGACCAGGGAATGAATTGGTCATCGCAGCGAAGAAGGGCGTCAACGGATGGAAGATGCTCTCGAAGATCGACCAAGCAGCCCTTCCTCCTTGCCTCTACTTGCACTTGACTGGACTCATTGTCACCATTGGCGGTATGCCAGTTGACTTGGGCTTCCCCGGTGGTCTTGATCTGAAGTCCATTCGAAGCAAAGGCTTGCTCGAGTTGTGATTTCAAATTCGACGTCGCAAGCGTTCCATTGCCGCATCTGCGGCTCCTAACTGCTCGAGGCAATCCTCGATGCGGCCAACGCCTAAGGCCTCCTCTGCAAGAGCCACTGATTGTTCTGTGGCCCGACGATCTTCATCATCCACTGCAATGCTTGCAGCCTCGCATTGGTTGCGAAGGACTCGCCATTCATCCATGACGAAATCGTACAATTCCAAGGCCTCTTCGCTGGCTTTGCCTTCTTTGTCGAGGTCCTGATTCATTGAAGCAAGCAACGAGGAGGCTTCACTCCAGCATCGTTCATCAGCAGCCTTTTCGATGGTTTCCATGCGTGCGTCCCATGCTTCGCGATCGTCACGGGCCTCGTACTGTGCGACCAATTTCTTGCGTTGTCGAAGCGCCCTTTGAACGGTGTCCATCGCTTCTCGTTCTGTTTGGATTGAGCGAACGACACCATCTGCAAGTCCGATCGCTTGGCCAGCATTTCCAGCCTCCAATGCTTCCTCAGCTTGCTCCAAACGCTCCACCATGGCTTTCGTGTCCAGTCCGTCGGTTTGCTTGAGTTGGCGGTGTGCCTCTTTGAGGGATTCTGCGGCCTTGCCAAGCGCATCGTCATCCGCTGCAAGTTGTGCAGGAATCACGACAGCAAATTCGTACGCCTTTTTCGGTGCTTCAGCGGCGAGTTTTTTTCTTGCATCGCTCAGCATTTCCTTGAGGTGGCTGATTCCATCGCCTTTTTTGTCCTGCAGTTGCCTTCCGGCTTCTGCAATCGCTTTTTCTGCAACGCTCCACCATTCGATGATTTCATTTGCATACTTCTTCGAAGTTCTGAAGAGCATCTCACCTTCTCGCAACGAGCCGAGTTTCACCTCTCGTTCACCCATCTCAAAGGACTTTCGAGGCCGCTTTGCAGTCGGTGCGATTGCTTCTGCTTGGTCCATGGCGGCCAAGGCATCAGCCCGGATGGCTTCGACATCACCGGAGAGGGAGAGGGAACGCTCAATGTTGTCCTCGGCTTCATCCAGAAGTTCCATGCCATGTTCTGGATCGACGTGGCCTTCTTCCTTGGCCGTCATGATCAGGCTTGAGGCTTGGTCGACAGCAGCACCTTGGGCTTTGAGTTCAAGCAACCGAACCTCCATTGCATCAAGGCGGCGGCTGAATTGTTTTCGCTGCGGGCGTTGATCGTCACCTACGAACCAAATGTAGCCAGTCAACGCCGTGGCGATGGCGAGGGTGCTGACAGCAGCGAGCCACTCATAGGTCATCGATTCAGGCGTTGCACCAGCAAACAGTGAGAACGCAACAACGGTTCCTAGCCCAGTCATGATGGCTCGCCATCTGAGGACATCGAGACCACCCTGGAGAATGAACCTTGATGCATTCAAGCAAACCATGCTCACCAACGCTAACAGGGCGCTTCCGGCAACCATGTTGTGGTCAGAAGTGTCCAATGATTGGCTGGCTGCCATCAAAAGCACCGGCCACGTCACACTCGCTGCGGAGCCAACCCTTGTTCGGGCTCGCGGTTGGTCGACAGTGAGATCTTGAATGATCAAACCCCAAATGATGATTACAAGAGGGAATCCAAGCCCTTTGAGCAGACCAGATTCGCCTTTGATGGCGGCGTTTAGATTCGGCCACATCAACCACAAAGCACCGGCTAACAGGATGAAGGCCGAGACGCTTGTGAGTCGCTCAAGACGTTGTTGCCGCTGTTTGATGGCGGACTGTATCGCCGTTTCTACATCGGCCCAAGCGTCCATCATGCTATCGACTTTATGCGCACAGTGATAATCACTCCGCTCTTTTGTCCGGTGCTGTTGGCTTGTTCAAGACGTCTTTTTTGGTCCGCTTTTTGTATTCTTATCTCAGTCAATAAGACGGGAATGTTCATGGGTGTCGTTCACCGCCTTCTTAGGAGTGAGGAGTGACTATGACGGGTCTCATTACAATGGACGATTTGACAAATGAGGAAATCCTCAGCATATTAGACGACGCAGAACGCCTTCTTCCTGTTGCACGAGGGGAGTTGTATCTCCCGCTTCTTCAAGGTAGAATCATGGGGAACTTGTTCTTCGAACCAAGCACAAGAACTCGTATGTCCTTCGAGACAGCAATGAAGCGCCTTGGAGGCGATGTCATCAACCTCGGCGATGTTAAGACATCTTCTGTAGTCAAAGGTGAAACCCTCTTTGACACCATCCAAATGGTCGACGGCTACACGGACATCATCGCCATGCGTCACCCAAGGCAAGGTGCGGCGCAATACGCCCAAGACGCAGCACGTGTGCCCATTCTTAACGGGGGTGACGGTGCTGGAAACCACCCAACTCAAACCATGCTTGACCTGTTCACCATCCGTCAGGCGCATGGACGCCTCGATGGCCTCAAGGTTGTGCTCGCTGGTGATCTCCGCTATGGGCGAACTGTCCACTCCCTTTCTCACGCCCTGACCCGTTTCGGCTGTGAATTAATTTTTGCAAGCCCAACCCTCTTGCAGATGCCTGCAGAAATCGTTTCTGATCTTCGGGAACATGGCGCAACCGTCACGGAAACTGAAGACCTCTATGGCTCAATTGATGACGCAGATGTTGTCTACATGACACGAATCCAAAAAGAACGGTTTGCTGATGAAGATGAATACGCTCGATGCGCCGGAGCCTACAAGCTCCACGCCAAGCACCTCGGTGATGTGAAAGGGAACATGATCATCATGCACCCGCTTCCTCGAGTCGATGAAATACACCCATCTGTTGATGAAACCCGCCACGCACGCTACTTCGAACAGGCGTTCAATGGAGTTGTGGCACGCATGGCACTTCTTTGCCGTTTGCTCGGCGTGACCGTTCCTGCTGATGTGAACGCTCAAGGAGGTGCACTCTGATGTCGAACGAACAAAGCATGCGCAGGGTCACAGCCATTCGAAACGGTACCGTGATTGATCACGTGCCATCTGGACAGGCGCTTCGTGTCCTCGAAATGCTCGGCATCGCAGGAGAAACTTCAGTACCAGTTTCGCTTGTAATGAATGTCCCATCGAAAAAACTGGGATCAAAGGACATCATCAAAGTTGAGGATCGAGAACTCACTCAGAGTGAGTTGGATCGCTTGGCCCTCGTAGCACCGGACGCACATGTGGCGATTATCCGTGCGTACGTTGTTGCAGAAAAACTCTCCATCAACCTTGGTGAAGAAGTCGTCAATGTGGTACGATGCACGTTCTCAAACTGCATCACAACAAACGCTCGCGAACCGCTTGCCCACCGCCTCCGAGTCGTAAGCAGGGATCCATTGCATCTTCGCTGCCACTATTGTGGCCGTCCGCAAAATCTGGATGACTTGGTCAAGAACGCGCTTTGATCAGTCGTTGAGCAAGGCTCGGAAGTCACATGCTTTGCATTGACTTCCTGATGTCATAGCACCGCATTTTGGACAGGGGGTTGGGGGTGCCAAAGTTGGAGCATCGTCCGGACTTCGGTTTCTGAGGGCCTTGATGTTGTCAGCCATGCGCAGCAGTCCATGACGAGTGCCTGGTGAATCTGCTTCCATTTGAGCCACCATCTCGCGATGCCTCCAGCGTAGCGCGCCTTGAGCGTGCGGGCATTCCTCGTGATGGAGGGGTAAGTCTCTGTGGAGTGCGTAGAGGTGGACTTCCTGCTCAGGAATCCACCGGAGGGGCACGATTCGTGGAGCCATCCCTTCGACCACAGTTGTTGTGTGTGGGGCCAATCGGAGGGTTCGGTCAAGGTCGCCATTGGTCATGTTCATCAAGACAGTTTGAGCCATATCGTCGAGGTTGTGCCCAAGTGCGATGATGTCTGCGCCGATGCGGTCGGCAAGGTGATTGATGCCTTGGCGGCGGAACACGCCGCAATAGGAGCATGGGAGCCGTGGTGCGCTCGGGTTTGATTCTAAGAGGCCGGGAATACGGCTTGCAACCTCGTCCATTTCCTTGAAACTCAATTCTGGGTATGACACTGTGATGAATTCGACACCAAGTCGGTCGCACAACTCTTGAGCGCATGTGAGGGATGGAGGGCGGTATCCTTCTATTCCTTCATCCACGGTGCCTGCCACGATCCGAACATCAGGACGTGCGCCGATGAGATCGACAATGCTGTCGAGCAAGACAGCGGAATCCTTTCCTCCAGAAATGGCAACAAAGATGGTTGTGTCTCGGTCTTTTGGTAGCACCAGTTGCTGGCGTAATTCCTTGGCAATTTTCTTACGAACAGACTTTGCCATGTGCTCATTGCACAGAATTCGACCGGAATAAGCCTGTTCGAGCACTGCTGGGCGCGAACAGCTGTCGCACTGTGGGATCTCAAACCCGGGTGAGTGCGACCCTGCCATGTTCTGCGGGAGGGCCATTATCGTTTCAAGCCCCCGCTTCCGAGTTGCTTTCGAACAAAGGCGCTCATTTTGAATAAATCAATTGAAAAATCGATTCTCCAATTGAAAAAT
>JAQXFM010000293.1 GCA_029250305.1 Candidatus Poseidoniaceae archaeon
CCTTTGAGCACGCCACCTTGATTGAGAGCGAGCACTGCTGCAAGTGGAGGAAGCAAATCATTGGCATCTCTGAGCTCCAAGTCAACTGGTCCCTTCGCGTCGATGTTTCTGAGAATGGAACTGTCCCACTCGATGCCAAGCGCACTAGCCTTCTCATGTAGCACTTCGTGGCCGATGGCATCTTCTGCATTTGGCCAGCCAACTAACTCCACTGGACGACCAAGGACAGTACAGGCCAAGAGAGAAAAGGCCGCCATTGAAGCATCCCCGGGGATCGAATACCGCTCGATTTGGTTCAGAGATGATGGTTTGAGGGAAAGCCCTCCTGATTCAGTCGAGGCTTGGCCACCGAACATGCCGAGCAGTCGGAGGCTGAGTTGTGCATGACGGGAAGAGACGGCCTCGCCTTCAAGTCTAAGATTGACTTCGCAGGGAAGTCCAGGCGCTGCCAGAATCCACGAAGACATCGGTTGACTTGAGCGGCTAATATCGAGTGAAATTCCATTGCCAAGGCGTTCCGCATCCATCGGCCCGTCAATGAGGGCAGGAAGGCGCTCTTCACCCATTCCAACCGACACCTCGGCACCGCCTTGTTCGAGGGTGCCCCAAAGTTCCGCAGATGAACGCTTTCGAAGCGATCCATCGCCATCGAGCATGACTGGACCTCCAATCATGGCAGCGTGAGTTCCTAGCAGACGAAGGGTTGTGCCAGAGTTGCCAGCATTGAGAACGGTTGCTGGGCGCTTGAAACCGGACGGCCCTGCCCCGTGAACCACCCATTTCACCGCATCCGGATGGTGTTCAAAATGAACAGGGTTCACTTGCGTGAGGCGCTGTCCATCGGTGTCGTAGTCTTCAATGGAAACACCGAGTTGTTGGAGACAGCGGCGCATGGCCCGTGCGTCCTCGCCTGCATGTCGTACATTGAGAAGTTCCACTGGTTGAGAGGATTGGGCAGACAAGAGAAGGGCACGAATGAGATGGCTTTTCGATGGAGGAAGCGCCCAGTGAATCGGGTCGAGTGAGGCACTTGGAGTCACTCGTAAGGCATGAACATCGTTGCGGCGATGACCCTTACCGCTTGAGGTCCAGCGCTTTGACCAACGCTTGCCCATGCATTGCCCAGCCTCCCTTTGCCCATCAACCCTTGCAACACAGCATAAAGACCGAGAAGCAACAGCGCAGGCCATGGCCCACCTTGATGCGCTGCACCGTCCTTTGCTGGACCTGCGCATCTCTGTGACCGACCGCTGCAATTTCCGGTGTCGATATTGCATGCCGAGGGAGCACTTTGGAGCAGATCATGTGTTCCTAAACAAAACGGACATTTTGACCTACGAGGAGATCACCAGCATAGCCTCCTCAATGCGCCCACTTGGCCTCCGAAAAATACGAATCACTGGTGGCGAACCACTCATCCGCAAGGACATTGCCCTTTTGATTGGGATGTTGAGAGCGCTCGATTCGCAACTGGATTTAGCCCTCACCACGAACGGTATTCTCCTTGCTAAACACGCTAAGACACTCAAAGAAGCGGGTCTCAACCGAGTGACGGTGAGTCTTGATGCATTGGATGAGGACATGTTCAAAGCCATGGGTGACACAGACCACTCCCCGAAAGAAGTCATCATGGGAATCGATGCGGCACTGAGCGTGGGCCTTGGAGTCAAAGTGAACATGGTGGTCCAACGAAACGTCAACGAAGACCAAGTCGGTGCAATTGCAAACATGGCTCATGAACGAAATCTGGTCCCACGCTACATCGAATTCATGGATGTAGGCACCACAAACCAATGGAACATGGAGTCTGTTGTTTCCGGTGAAGAAATACGCCAACTAGTGTCGAACTCAATCGGTCCGTTAGAGCCGGTTGACCCACATCACCCTTCTGATGTGGCGAAACGCTGGGAGACAGAAAACGGGCAACAGGTCGGAATGATTCAATCTGTCACCGCACCATTTTGCGGGGATTGTTCAAGGGCACGGATTTCTGCAAACGGCTCACTCTACACGTGCTTGTTCGCTACAAACGGCAATGATCTGCGATCAATGATTCGCCTTGGAGCTGAAAAAGTCGATCTTACTTCGGCCATCAAAGCAATCTGGACAAAGCGCAAAGACCGATATTCCGAGCAACGCAACGAACATGACCAACCTGTCTCAAAGATTGAGATGTCGTTCATTGGTGGATGATTAAACATCCATCGGCGGCAACATTACATTGACCAACACGCTTTGGGAGTTAGTATCTACTAACTTGAAGCGCCAAGTACCTGAATCAGAACCAATCGTCGTTGAATCTATGACAAAATAATCACCCTGGCTAACAGAGTATCCAGCATCACGATCGTGGAAAGAGACATTTGCGCCAATCAGACCATAGACGTCGGCATCAGCAACTTTGCCTCCAAGAGGATTGCCATCAGCCGAAGAATCGGGGGCGAGGTTCCACTGCAATTTTGCAGGGTCGATTGTTTGGTCAAGACTTGTGAGACGAACAACATGGAAGCCGTTCGACAGACCGCGAACGCTTACCGTAGCCTGAGGTGCGCTTTTTTCGGTGGTTGTAAGAGCACCTTGCATCAAAACGAAAACCATGCTGGAAAGCATGACGGTGATTGCGAGCAACAAAACGGTCGCAATGACGGGGCTCACGGCCTCGTTATTTTCCGCCCGTCGCATGCTGCGCATGGTGGACCTGTGTCAACGATGGGACTTGAACCAACCGATGGCATCATTGGGATTTGCGCAGTTTTCTGCAACACTCAGAACAGCCAAACGGGTTTGTCGCATTCCATCGCCCGTTTGATGCCTCCAATTGGCCCAAGAATTCGAAGGATTCCTTCTGTGATGAGGTCGCCCTTGAAGAAAGCATAACCGAAATTCTTGGTCCTCAAGGAATTCTTTAGGGCTCGTCCGAGCGATGCCCGAAGCCTGTCTTCATAGGCAGTCAACGGCGCCCCCGTGCTCAAGTGGTCGAGGATGGCTTCCGCTGCGAAGCACCCCGATATGATGGCTTGAGAAATACCGCCGCCATTGCTCGGCATAACCAAACCTGCTGCATCCCCAATAGCGAGGGTTGTACCATCGACCATCGTCTTGACTGGACCACCCATTGGGATCCAACCACCACCCCACGAGAGAACTTCGAAACCCAACTCGTCGCAGAAAGCTTGCAAATGTTCCTTGAGGTTGCCCTTCAGGTAGCCTGCTCGAACACCCAAGCCAACGTTGGCTGTATTCGGGCCCTTCGGAATAATCCACGCATAGCCTGATGGGGCGACTGAACCGAGGAACACATCGAATGTTTCCGGGACATCCCCTTGAACTTGGGCGTACATTGTTGGGACTTGGTCCTTAGGTCTATAGCGCTCATCATCTCCGTGCCGGAGTCGCCCCACATGGGCTAATGAGCCACTGGCATCAATGAGAAAATCAAACGTATAGCGTCCCTTTGTCGTCACAAGCACATCCCTGTTGGATTTGCTTTGGTGTTGGATCCGTGTCATTGATTCATCCATCTGAACTTCTGCACCCGCATGAATGGCTTTGTCACACAGGTATCCATCAAAATGCAAACGGTGGCCTGCGAAAGCGTCGAGGTCGAAATGGAAGGCTTTTCCGGATGGAAGAAAAACCCTCATGTTATCCAGATTATGCAGTTTGAGGCGGTCGGGGAATTGAAAGTAGTCATACAACCATGTGTGATCGTCGAGGTTCGAAAAGGTCCCGACGACTTCGCCCCAGTTAGGGATACATTCACCGCACTGTGCTGGATTTCCAACAATGGAACGCCGTTCAATCATCAGCACATCAATACCATCTTCGGCCAAACGTTGCGCACACGCAGCGCCCGCAGGCCCTGCTCCAACGATGATGACTTGTCGATGTTTGATTTCCTTTCGAGCCATAAGATGACCTCACGTATGTCGCGCCATTACATACCCCGTGATATGGAGCATCAGGCTCTTGGCTTGACTTTCGGGGAAAGCGTCCAATTCCAAAACGGCTCGCTCAAGGTGGGTTTTGACAAGGATTTCAGCGTAACTCAAACTGTCTGATCGGTCCAAAAGTTGCATAAGTTCATCGAAGTGTTCATCGCTGAATGATTCAATCAAAGTTGCCAGTCGCTGCCTTTCCTTTCCGTGAGAAAGGGTCAACGCATGAATCAGTGGAAGGGTCATTTTCCCTTCAAGGACATCTGCACCACGTGGCTTGCCCATTCGTTCATCGCCCCTCAAATCTAACAGGTCGTCGACAAGTTGGAAGGCAATACCGAGTTCCATACCAAACCGACCAAGCCCTGCCGCTTGTTCATCGCTCAGTCCAGCAACAAGACCAGCTGCTTGGCAACCGGCTGCAAAGGGACCAGCCGTCTTACCTCGAACGATGGCGAGGTAATCCTCTGGCGAGGTCGCCAAGTTGAGAACGTGATCGAGTTGGTGGAATTCAGCGACGGCAATGTCAGCACAACATTTCGCCATGAGGCGAACGATGTGTTCATCGTAGCGGCCACCAAGACCGAAACCTTGGACGAACAACCAGTCTCCTGCGATGACAGCTTTTGCGAGACCGGCTCTTGTGTGGATGGTCTCAACCCCTCGGCGCAACCCCGCCTCGTCATTGATATCATCATGGACGAGCGTGGCTGTGTGAATCATTTCGAAGGCCAAGGCCAATGGCATGACTTCCTCGGTATCTTGGCCACCTGCAATTTCATGAGCCAGCAAAATGAGCAGAGGTCGCAGGCGTTTCCCACCTGCCAAGAGCATCGACGCACACAGTTCAGCCACCTGACCGGCACCCTGTTCAATCTCGTCTTCAACAAGTGCTTCGAGGGCTGCGTCAACATGGAGACGCATCACTTCGAGTTGGTCACTTGCTTCCAAACCAATGTTCGCCACGATGCTGCCTACAACGGTGCCCTTCTTAACCGGTAGTCTCCGCCCTTGTAATGTGAGGAGCAATCCTCGCCGAGGTGAGATGATGACAGAAAAGGTACGCCTTGAGGTCCTCACCACACCGTCAAACAGGGACGGAGTGCGTCGACAGATTGAGAAAACAATCGAAACAAACCGCAATAAATTCGACTTCATTATGAAGCAAGTTCCTCACATGGAAAGTGCAATTGAGGCCCTCAAAGACGGCCATGGTGACTTCCTTGCGATGAGCGCCCATCAATGGAAGAATTTAGACCACGAAGGCTTGAAAATTATTGGCGTCCTTCCACGCAGGGAACCCACCTGGGTCATTGTCTCTGAAGACAAACCAGAATATCTTCAATCCAAAGCCGTCGTCGTGTGTGATCACATGCTGCTACGCCGTCAGATGAGGCGGTTGCGTGCAGATTTGAAACTCATGACCTCCCAAGCCTTTGCAGATTCGATCGGAAAGGGAGAAGCGTTTGCAACCATGGATGAAGAAGACCGTGTGCCATGGCTGGAAGAGCTTCGTCAAGACGGCGCATTGGATGGTTACATCGTGGACCGTGGCGAGCATGGAGCCCTTAGATACAAGGCACGAAGGCACACACTTGGCCTCCAACGTGACAACCCTGAACGAACCCATTTTGTCCCACCGCCATTGCACGGATTTACCCTTCTTGTTGCACGAAACGGATTCCCGAGCGCGACAGTACAACCGATGTGCGATAACGGCGCTTACATCGCCCACAGAATGGAAGTTGCCTTCCTCGCTTCGATTCCGGAAGAGCTGCACTCAATCATAGGGATTTTCGTGGAGCAACGCAAGGTCGCAGCCATCCTTCGAGAAGCGAACAGGTCCAAGGACGAACACACCCTCGAGAGTGTGCTTGGCGTTGATAATCGAATCAAGGTTGCTGGGCCAAGGTTGGAGATGAGGATTGAAACCCTCAATCATCATGGAACGGTAACGGCAGGTGCTGAACGGGTCTGTCCTGTTGAAGAAAGTCACATGGGCATGGTATCTGTGCTTAGAGAATTTCAAATCCTCCTCGATCTCATGCAAACTGAACATGAAGAGATTCCAAGATTGCATATTGGCCTTCCGGAAGAATTCAGCGATGCAAGACCTGCACTGCTGGACCTCACCGAAGATCACTCTGATTCATCAGAAGAAGAGTGAGCGTCACCGAGTAAGACGCTGTATCCTTGACTGGCAATGTACGTTTCAAGTTCAACCATTTCTGCGGGCTGATTGTCTTGACAAAGTTCCATAATCGCATCATCGATTTCTCGACCATGGCGCTCCCATGTGCCGGCGGAGCGTTGCAAATCCGAAGCAAAGCGTTCCACCACTTCAACGGCTGAAAGGGTTGGATTGAGGACGGTGCCGAGCGAAGCGACAACCTTACTGTTTGTTGCGCGTAACTTTCCAAGTTTATTGGAAAGAGAAATCAGGGTTGATCGCAGTTCTTCGACATCATTAGACTTTGAAAATTTCCGTTGTGCACGGTCTAAATCTTTCCGCATGACACCCACACCTGCGATGATAGCCACTTTGGCCTTTGCTGATTCGAGGATGACATCTTCGGCCATGTCAAGCCTTGAGGAAAGTGCTTCCTCAAAACCGGACCGTTGCTTTCGGAGATCTGCTTGAATCATTTCCTTCAACGAAGCAACCATCTCATGAGCGTCCCTCAGGCCTGCTTTCGTTGCCTTGACCGTCTTGCCCATAGACACCCATTTGGTCGACGGGTATTGAAACCATTGCCTATCATTAAATTCGTATTTGGTTTTACTCTTGAAGATGAATCATCCATCGAGGAAACGGCAATTTGGCCATCGCATCACGGCGAAGGCAGATATACCCCTTTGAGCCGAAACACAAAGGAAGGTGCTGTGATGGTCGACAAGGGGGAACTCCTATCCGAACTCTATCAAGCCCGGTTTGACGGTTTGAAGGAAGTCGCAGTTGCCTACAACCTTCCAAAAACTGGTTCAGTGGAAACCCTTCGAGCAAGACTCATCCAACACCTCATTCTTGATGAATGGGATCTTTCACCGGAAGGCATTCGAAACCTCATGAACAACGAACTCGGGGAACTCCTTGGCGTCTTTGGAATTAAGAAATCAGGTTCACTCCGGGCACGAAGGCAACGGCTCTATCTTCACCTCAACCACGATGCAAAGCGCCTGGTGCCCGAATCACTCGATTCAATGACCAGGGATGAGTTGCATGCGATGTGTAAAATCTTGGAATTGCCGCTTTCTGGGGCAAAGCAAGCACTCTTGGTCCGTGTGGCCGGTGTACTTGCCTCACAAGATGGCGGATGGGGCAAGGTCAAGAAAAGCCTGCGCCGGCCAAGAACGAACGCCAAAGCATTGCCTTCGCCGGCAACACCTGTCCCATCGCCAGTGGCGCCTGCACAGCCATCAAATGACGCCCATGAAGCGGTGATTGAAGCTGCTGAAACATTTGTTTCGGAACATCCAGAAGGTTGGACCTTCGAAGAGGAAACTGAACTTCGCACCGAATTGGCGCAAGAAGGCATTCAGGTTTCCAAGGCCCCAATTGCCTCAACCCTCGATGAAGCCCTCCGACGTGGCGTGAACGACGGTGCTGAAAGTGAACCCGCACCTTCGATGGTCCAAGTGGCTGAACCCGGTGCAGAAGAACACACGCTCGAAGTGGAATCATCCTTGCTTGACCTCAAGGCACGCCTTCCTGAAATTGAGGCTGCCGGCAGAGATTTCTTGGCAGTGAGCAGTACAAGTGAGCCTGATGACCTCAACGCCTTCATTCAAAGTCTCAAATCACATGGTTTTGCAACAGAAATTCCTGCGGTTCAAGACACAATTCGGACCACCATAATGGACCTTGAGTACCGATCTCAAACCGAGAAGGAAGCCATGCATGCAATGCCAAATTCGTGGCGAGAACGAGAAGCACTACGTGTCTTTGAAAATTCAAGAGAGGGACTTAGGGGTCAACTCGATGACACGCTTGCTTCACATAGCGGCGACCTTGTGAAAGCAAGGATGGCGTTCGAAGATGTCGGTCGGTCACTGGGCCTTGACCTTTCAATCCCAAGCGTTTCAGGTCGATTGCATGCATTGTTTGACTTGCATGTTGACATTAACCAAGCCCAAGCACTCCAAGACCCGGCCATCGCACGAAGGAATCGCATCTTACGCATCCTTCAGCATGGCGCCGTCCACCTCACGACCACGGAACGAAGCACCCTTGACCGATTGGAGCGGAACATAGCTGCATTCGAAGAACTCGTCGAGACCATTCTCGAAAGCAGCGAGGGGACCTTTAGCGAAGCTCAACAAGCGCTTGTTATTCGATTCCTTGAATCACGAGGCTACGAAGTCAACACCGCCGACCTTCGACCACGAATCTTAGCATGCGCAGGAATCATTGGGGCTGAACTTGGCTTCATCTCACCCGCTGAGATACCTCGGATCGCACCTGGGATTATGATTTCAGACACACAAGTGGACGCTATTGTGACAGAACTGAAGGCGCTTGCTGAAGCGTTCAAGCCAGTTGACCACACGGAAGAGGTTGAACCTGAGATGGAAGTGGCAGCATCGGTTGCAGACGCAGCAGACCGTGTGAAATCTGCTCGAAGTAAAATCGACCACATCGATGACTTGCTCGCACGTTTGCGAGGATAATCAGCGACTTGCGTAGAAACTCTGGATGAGTTTTGTCACTCGTTGGATATCATTGACGTCACGTGCAATCATGTCACGGAGAATCTCTTCACGTTGAGAGACGTGCTGTTCAAAGACATCTGGAGAAATACCCGCAGCCTTGCAGATTGTCTCCCTGAGTTTGGAGGGAATGCCTGTTTCTTCAATTTGGTCTGTTGCCGCATTGTACTTCCATATGATGTTGAGGCGGGGCTTGTCCCCTTCCATTCCTGCAACTTCGGCCACTTCAGTGATCTTCCGAGCGGTCTTTCCATTGACGTGAAGACGAGCTTGGATGATAATGAGGTCCAATCCACTCAACATGATTGGTGGAACGCTCATTGGAGGGTTGATCATTCGAGTGACGGTCTCTTGGGCGGTGTTTGCGTGCAGCGAACCAAAGGAACCATCGTGGCCTGTGTTCATCGCCGTGAGCAAGGTTGCGGCCTCTGGGCCCCGCACTTCACCAACGATGATTCGATCTGGGCGCATTCGGAGGCTGGATTTCAAACAGTCGTTCATGTCAATCTCCGATGTACCGTCCGGTCGCTCCCTTCGAGTTTCCATTCGCAACCAGTGGTCGTGGTAGACTTGCAATTCAGCAGTGTCTTCAACGGTGAGAAGGCGACGGTGCCATGGAATGTACATACCGAGGCAATTGAGGGTCGTGGTCTTACCAGAACCTGTACCACCTGCAATGACAAAGTTAGCGGGGCGGCTGTCAAGCCCTTCAATCCAAACCCACATCATAGCCGCAAGACGGGTGTTTACGGTTCCGAACTTGATGAGATCAATCATTGTAAGCGGATCTTCCTTGAACTTACGAATGGTCAATGTTGGCCCATCCGGAGAGACTGGAGGGATTGTGCCATTGACACGGGAACCGTCATGCAATCGTCCATCAAAAATTGGCACCATACCAGGCCCGTCACCGAGTGGAACGTTTGTGTATGAGGCGATGTTCTTGGCAATTTGAAGGCCTGATTCGTTATCGATGGTGAGGTTTGTTCGGCACATTCCGAATTTACGGTGAGCGACCTTGACTTCCTGTTGCCCGCCGTTGTACATCACTTCTTCCAGATTATCATCGTCGAGAAGGAGTTGAAGATCCCCATGCGGGTTTGGATCTGCAACACCATCAACATGGTAAATTGGAGAGGGATGATTCCCCTCGGTGTAAATCGTAACTCGGCCATACTGTTCTAAAATCGTTTGAGACATTGCTTAACCTCCAATCATGACAACTGCGCCGAGGTACAAGCCCATGGACAGCGCAATCCACAATGGCATCCACCATAGCGCATCTCTGAATCGCCCAAGCATGCGTCCTGAGACACCGAGGGCCACCGCTGAAGCGGCTCCAAAGAAGAGGGAAAAGGTGCGGTTGAAACTGTCAATTTGAAAGCCGCTGGAGGCAGGTGCGAACAAGCCGACAATGAACGCAATGAGAACTGGAAGGCCGATGGACACGAACATCACAATCAGAAGGCCGCGTCCAAGCAATTCTTCTTCGCGGGTGTTCATCAAGTCGTTCAATCGCTCGTAGTCCATTGCCAAGTCTGATAGAATCTGTTGGAGAGGTGCGTCTTGTTCAATCGCAGTTTCGATCAAGACCATTACACGTTGGACTTGAGAGGATCGGGTCTTTGCAGCAAAGGCTGAAAGAGCAGCCTCAAACGAAGACGAGTGGCTCTCTTCCAGCGTTTCAAGGAGTAATTTTCCAAGTGGGCCCTGAACATTGCGTGATTGTTCCATCATGGCCTCTTGTATGCCTCGCCCGGCTCCGACGGTGTCTGACAGGCCTTCGAGCAAACCCGGCAGTGCATTCTCTATAGAACGACGTCTCTTGCGTTCCATCATTGGAGGAACACCACCTGCAGCGCAAGCCATTCCAATCACAGAGAGATAGAGAAGGAGTGGATTTCCATTGAAGGTTTCAAGCAGTCCAAAGATCATTGAATCACAACCCCGGGTCCTTCGTGTGGGCCTTCAAGCCAATCAGCATCATACCGATGAGTGTAAACACCAAGCCACCGTTCACAACAGAATTGATCATTCCCTGGTCGATTGTACCAACAATGGCTTCCGCCCCATCGCCGAGCAATTGTGGGACAAGGCCGACAATTGCTAGAATGATCGGGCCAATCATACCGATTGAAAGAAGCGTTTCAGGAACTGCACCGAGCTCTTCGATGTATTTCTTCACTGACTCTGTGCGTTCATTCTCCATTCGAACACCCTGCTTTCGCAGCGTCTCGACAATGTCCGTGTTTTGAGTGACGTTGGAGTACATCGTATTCAACAGTCTGCGATACCCTTCGGATTCTGCTTTCTTGAGCAACCCTTTCAGTTCACGGTCGAGCCCACCCGCCGTCCCTTTTCGCAACCGCTTCATCATCGAAGAGAAGTCTTCTGAAATGACGCCGTAGCCGCCACTTCCAATCGTGTGAATGGCTGCTTCAAGACCTACGCCAGACGACATGAGGACGTCAAGCGTGCGGATGACGTAGAGAATTTCTCTCTGCTCATCCAACTTTCGCATAGCAATACCTCAAACAATGTCTTCGATCAGCTCGAACATGAAGGCCTCGCTGGTGCCTTCGTATTCCATAACGGCAAACAAGACTTTGACATCTCGTTCTTCAAATGGGTCGTGAATGTAAGGCTGGCCGCTACGGAACATGCTGAGAATACGCTTGTAATTCTCCAAATTTACTTCGCCCTTTACGGTATAAACAGTTGACTCTGAGCCCTCGTCGTGGAGGTTATCACCTTCTTCACCACGGATGATTGTACGGGTCAATCGACGCGTCAATCGCACATGTATGTCACAATTTGGAATTCGTACCCAATCTGAGCTTGATGTCCCAGTTGCGGGACGAATAAAGAAATCTAATCCAGCCATGCAGTTGACCCCTATGCTTTGCACGCACAGAGAAGGTCTTCAATGTTGGGGGAGAAACGAATCACGATACGATTCTAAACCATCCAAAGCGAGGTTCGTGAAGCGTGCCTTCATTCGACAGTTCATCCAACTTGGCCTCTGCCAGTTGACGATCGATGCCTCTTGCGTCTGCATTGGTCAAAACAGTCTCAAAATCAACACCGTCGCCTTGGTCGAGCTGACCAATGATTGCAACAAGTGTCTCTTTGACAGCATCGTCATCGGAAGCGCCCGCAGCTGCAGGAGCATCATCCAACGTCGACTGTGGCGGTGGAGCCGGTTGGCTGGCTGCTTCCATTCGTCCCTCTGCAATGTCAAGCGCTTGCATGACGTTCAGGGTGTAGGTCTCGGTGTCGAACTCACCGTAGTGGTTCCTTGAAAGAAGAAGTCCGTCGACCATGTGATCTGGAACACCTGCAGCCTTCAAGCCTTCAGCCGTCGGTTCTGCAGAGAGGGAATCATTGCGCGTCTTCATGCGCTGAAGCGTCCCCTCAGAGGCTCTGGTCAGCCAGAGAGCGTATGTTTTGGCATCGATCTCACACGCTTCTTCTGGACGGAGTGAAGTGTACACAGCGCCTTCGTCAGTTTGATACCAACGTGATTTCGCAGTCATCAGGAGAAGCACTGGCTCGCCGATCTCTGTCTTTTCAACAAGAGAGAGCGTCAATTCTCGCATCGATTCGGAGGCGTAATCGCCAACGGAGAAGTAATGCAAGCCCGATGGGTCCCTCATTTGACCTTGATAGAGCGTTGAACCATTCGAGGTCTCTCGCACTTCAAGGCGTTCAAGGAGACCTGCGACAATCACACGGTTGACTTTCGCACCAAGCTTTGTAATGACGAAGGAGGGATCATATTCACCAGATCCTTTCTCATTCAACGTCGCTTCACTGAACTCTGAGGCAAGCATGTGCCATGCAGGTTGTCGGCGAACTCGTCCACTTGACTGCATCATGACACCCCCCAGTGAGCACGCAATTCAGTCGCAAGCATTCCCGCATCCTCTTCGACCACAGCAGCGCCATCAGCCAACATCATTGCACCTTGCTCATCGACAATGGTCCGTCCTGTTGCTTTGACAGTGCGTCCAAGGAGGGTGCCCCGAAGGGTTTGGACAAATGCCATCTGACCATCTTGATCGACAGCCGCCTTCATCTGAGCTTCATCCATTCCAAGCAATGCCAATGTGGCTGCTTTGTTGGTCAAGAGAGAGACGCTTGAGCGCCCATCATCCATGACCAATCGCAGGCGAACATCGCTGTTGCCATCGTTCGGGCCGTGTTCGGCACACGCACCATCGCGAAGGACCCTGCGGCATTCTGTGCAGCGTTGAATGAATCCTGAATCCTCACGCACGCTGACAATGATTGCAGACGTGGAAACGCCAACTCGACTGGCGCCTGTTGCCAGGTCATGAAGATCGACTTCCGCCGTATGGTTGGTCAAGTCAAGCGATTCATCCCATGGTGTTGCATCGAGAAGTTCGACTTGGTCCACATTGTCTACAGTGATGTCTGGGATTCCCTGCCAAGCACGAACACGCACGCCCTTGAGACGAACGGTCATTGGCAGTTGATCATCTGATATCGGCAATTCGCTCCATGCACTCATTCGGCATCGGCCTGTTGGGTCGGCAATTTGCCCCGACCACAAGAAGCGCTCTTCGCCGTCACGCGTGAACGAACGCTTGGCCCATTCGGTGATTTGTACAACAGCGTCGACATCCCTGGCGCCATCCCTCAATTCAGAGATGGTGAGAACGGTTTGTTGAGACAGAGATTCTGCATCAGCGAAGTTCTTGTCGTGGAAGATTTCAACCTTGGTGGTGCGGCCGAAATTAAGTTCAGGCGTATCCCTAAAGGTTCGGACTTGAGCACCATCGATCTTGAGAAGGCTGCCCACTGCATGTTCGAAAGGTTCCCACGAGAGGAAGCCAATCGTTCCACTTTCATCCGCAATGCGACCTCGAACAATGTCCAGTGACCCCGAACCATCCTTCTTGTGGATTTGGTCCGGGCGAGAAGCGAGCACACGGCCCACCACGCAGACATAACCATCGCCGGGAAGGCTGTTGATGTCTTGAGGCTCTCCGGGTGCGACAACGGGGCGGGTACCCTCACGCACAACTGCAATCCGAGTGGATTGGTTAATGTTGAGGGACATACGACCTTGGTACTCGTTCACAGATGCGCCTTCAATTCGGACGATGGAACCCGGTGCCAAGTTCGCGCTTGGACCCCAGTCTTTGTATTCCCAACGGGTTTTGTCGCCTTTTTCCTCCCAAGGGTTGTCTTCAAGAAGACCAAAGGCAATTTGTTTCTGTTCACCACGAATGGTCTGCTCTCGCATGTTATGAGAAATGATTTCGACTTCGATTTCGACTTCTTTGTCGTTCCCGTTCAATTCACTTAGCCGACTGACTTTCTTTGTGTTTCTCGGGGCGGATGAACCGCCTTGAGAAGGGCTGCGATTTGTTGGAACTGACTGCTCACCCTTGAAGCGACGCAGGATTGACCGCATCGCATCTTGTGGCGGGATGTAAAATTCAGTTTCGTATTTTGCAAACGCTTCTGCAACATCTTTCGGATCTGCATCCGGGCATTCTGCCAAAATTGCGTTGACGTGCGTCTCATACTTTTCAGACATGAGCAAGTCCTCCGTCAGACGTGTTCGTTTGATGCCTGTACGGAGAACAGGCTGCGGGCTTTCGTGCGGATTGGTTGAGTCTATACACTCCCTTGACCTCCATGGTAATGAACAAAGATGACGACGGGACTTAAACAATACCGTGTGAATTTCTGTGAAGTCGCCTTCACTTGACAAAGCCGCAATGAACTTTAAGCGGGGTTCACGCGTAATCCTTGCAGCATCAAGACATCCGGAAGATGCATGCTTCCCGAAGAATACGAGCCTTGGACACGAACATCGTCACCGAGCCGAACGCCCTCGGAAAGGGCTTTTGCAAGGTTGCCAGAGAGTCCAGCTTGCTTCACAGGGCCAAGAATTTGACCACCTTCAACCCGTAGAATGGTGCTCGTTGTCACTGAGAAATCACCGCTTGTCGGATTCGCTGTGTGGGCACCCATCACGCTGTGAACGATGTATCCATCGCCCATTTCTTGCAGGAGTGCATCTTGGGAATGGCCTCCATTTTTGGAAGTCATGGTAAAGTCACTGCAGCCAATACCGGGCGGCGATTGGTGTCCGCCACGGACGGCGTTTCCAGTCGTTTCAGCATGCTCGATTCGCCCTTCAGCAACCTGTTGCGCTGCATCCCTTGTGCCCCACATGGAGCCAACAAGTCGACCGTTTTCGACGAGTGTTTGGCGACGGCTCGGTACGCCTTCTCCGTCGCGGGAACTTGCAGATTTACCGCCATCCATTCGACCATCATCGATCAGCGAAAGGTCAGAGGCAAGCACTTGAGTTCCTTCTTTGCCGGACCAGAACGATTCATTGCGAACCAATCGGTCACCTCGTAGTGCGGTTGGAACGACCATTGAAAACAAGGGTGAGAAACCTTCACTCGTCATGAGCACAGGCGTATCTTGTGGCTGACTATCGATTTCAATCGGCCCACGTGTGACTTGAGCCCAATGCACTGCGTTTGCGATGCAAGGAGGCACATCTGCCAACAACTGCCGACCGGAATCCCCTTCGTAGGAACTGGTGAGTTCATCATCAGCATCGATGGAAACTTGGACGCCAAGCCCATGAGAGGTGGTGATGCCAGAGGATTCAATCCCTTCGCTGGAAAGAATGGCCGATGCCGTGGCACCAACGCCGAGGCCCCCGCCCGTCACAACAGCACGCTTGTCAAGTGAAGCCACTTCACTCAACACTGCGTCTGCTTGTTCTAACAGGTCTTCTGGACCAATGTCAAGAATGCGACGATCGCACAAACCCTCGACTGGTGCTGCCTCTTGAGCACTTGGGAGAACAAAACCTTCGATGGAAGGTGATGCACGTGCCACATCGAGTGCTTGTTTGATTGCAGGGGTTGCAGAACTTGCGTCGACGAGGTAAGCGTAGCCAAATCGGCCTTCTTCCACCACACGGATGCCATATCCGCCCTCGCCACCGCCAGCAGCGAGCGAAATCTTTCCTGCTTCGATGTCAAGTTGGTGGCCATAAGATTGGAACGCTACTACTTCCCATTGCGAAATTCCTTCTTGCTTGCAAAGGTCGCCGATGCGTTTGCACCCTTCTCCGATTCTCTCAACAGCGTCGTTTGGTAGCATCTTCATCCCACCAATGCGTTTGAAATTCTCATAATCGGACCGCCGTCCCCGACCGGGACTGTTTGTCCCTTTCCACAGAAACCAGGCGCTGCAAGGCGAGCATCTTGAGTAAGGCCATCGACATCCTTGAGAATTTGAAGGGTCAATCCGCTCACACTGACATCTTTCAGTGGCTTGGTGAGTTCACCGTTTTCGATGAGCCACGCTTCTTGTGCAGCAAATTGGAATGAGCCTCGACCCGTGTCCACTTGCCCACCTCTGGAACCGCAAGCATAAACGCCGTAACTGATGTCTTCAATCAGTTCATCCAAATCGTTGTGGGTTCCGCCCTGAATCATGGTGTTCGACATGCGCACGAGCGGGTGGTGAAGGCCGTCTTGGGCACGAGCACCTGCGTTCGGTGCGATGCCGAAGTGGTGGGCAGTCTCTCGATGGTTGAGGTATTCGGTAAGCACACCGTTCTTGATGAGGCATTTCTCACGGGTGTCAAGACCTTCATCATCAATTGGATGGGCTCCGTACCCACCACGAATGGTTGGATCATCGACCACGGTGACGATGCTGTTGCCAATCGTTTGGCCTAACTTTCCATCGAGGCACGAGTCGCCAGCTGCGACTAAGTCTGCTTCACATGGGTGGCCAAGTGCCTCGTGGATGTAGACTCCAGTGAGGTCACGGTCGGCCACAAGCGGGAGTTTTCCAGATGGAGCACGTTCTGCTTTCAAAAGTCGAAGTGTTGCGATTTGAGCAGTTCGGCCGAGTTCTCCAAGATCGCATGCCTCGATGACTTCAAGACCCCCTTCGCCGCCATGGCGCGTTCTATAGGAGACGACATCGCCTCCATCACGACCGGTGACGGTTGCGTTGATGAGGGAGCGTTGAAACGACCACGTACGGTTCATGCCTTCTGAAGTCATCAACTCAGTGTGGAGGTGTTCATCATGCCAGCCACATGTAACAGAGACAATTCGTTCGTCCTCTGCCGCGCTGTCATGGAGCGTCATCAGGTGGTGAAGTTTGGTATCCAAATCGGTGTTTCGTACATCCTTCTTTGGTATCCAATGGACTTCATTTTCCAAGATTGGAACCTCTGCAAGGGCGACAGGCCGGTCTTTGGAGGCCCTGCGAGCAGCCACAGCCTTGGCGAGTTTCACAGTTGACTCAACTTGGCCAGGGAGCGAAAGAACATCCGTTGTCGAATGCACGCCCCACGCCCCATCAGCCAAAATTCGCATGGTGACGCCGATGTCTTGACCTGGAATGGCTCGCTCGAGTTTCCCATCTCGAATGGCCACTGAGGAGTCAGTGATCGCCATCAAACGGACTTCTGCATAGGAAGCGCCGAGATCTTGGGCATGGTCAAGTGCGGCCTGAATTTTCGATTGTTGAAGGTATCGACCGGTCCCTGAAGTACGGTCGTCGTTTGGGCTAGCACTCATCACCATGGAAACACGGAGAAGCCTGTAGTGCTTGAACCCTGCTCCGTTGCGTGTTCAAGAATGGAACTCCGAAGAGAGCACATGTCCAATCAAGAGATCGCACGTTAAGCCAACCTTTTCATCGAATTGAACACCCAATCGATGGGCGCCTTCTGTGTTGCATTCAAGGCGAACAGCCTCAAGGTTGACCCCCATGGAGTTCGCCAATACCTCAGACTGTTGGGCCCACTTTTTGTTCAAATCGGATTGGGCAGGAGATTGAGATTCTATTTCGACATCGGCAGAAGGGAGCACGAGAAAGAAGCCTGTTTGATCTCCGTTTCTGACACCTGCACGCTTGAACGCTTCCGAAACATGGTGCGTACCTGCGAGGTAGCGGAGAAACTCTGCGTCAAACGAACGAGCGAGGGAAGTCCCCCTTCGCTGACGGCGTGCGGCACTGTTCCAAGCGGTCCAGAGTTGCATGTGACATTGTGCGATGCCGTCTCCGACCAGCACCCAATGGTCATTCGGACGGTGCTCAAGGAAGGTTTTCGTGAGGTCAGCGCCTTTGACAGGCGAAGAGGCTCGCCAAGTAAAGCAAGGGAAATCCCCTCCATCCATGTCCATGCGAAGGAGGGGGGAATTTTCAATCATCCGATTGACGTTCACCCGAGAGTGGGACATCATCTTCGTGAACTCGAGGAGGGGAAGTTCGATGTGTTGCCTTGTTTTCCTTTTCGACAACCTTCTCGACTTCTGTGAGAATGTTCTGTAACAACACCGGTCCCCAACCACGCAGTGCCAGCAAATCACTTCGTTGCTTTCGAGACATAGCAAGAACATCTCGAGGCGTTCTTAATTCGATTTTAGACATTTCACGAGCACGTGCACGCCCAACGTGCTTGATGTTGACCAAATTGAGGAGGTCGGGTTTGCATCCATGACGAATCCGTTGACGCAAGACGTCGATCATCGATGATAACTGATCGATTTCAGCAAGGTGATCTTCGGAAAAGACATCATCTGTAAGGAGCACTTGTCGAGCTGCTGCAAGCAACCAACCCATGAGGTCAACTCGATGATTCACATCCCCTGGGCTGACATCTAAGTCGGTTTCAATCTCCCGAAGGGTCTCTTCTTCGATCCATTTTTCCAGCATCCACGCTGATTTCACATAGCCGAGAAGACGCTCTTCGAGTGTGATGTCCGTCAGGAGTTCCTCTTCGATTGTGTTCGTCTTTAACCAGAGCAATGAATTGACTTCCATGTCACTGTTTTTGGCCCATAGAGCGTTAAAATCAGGCGTAGTTGTCGCCAGTTGCAACAAACTGAATTCGGTCACGGGCCTGTTTTGTCGAACAAGCCGGCGGACAGCTCGGCGAAGTCCTGTGCGTAATTGAGAGGCTGAAAGGGGATCAAGGTACATCTGCGTAATCCGCTCGCCCATCATTGTCGCTTCGTAGACCATGCCGTGATGATCGACGCCTGTTGGTTGGTCCCAACCGCCAACATGGGCGAGGTCCGTGGCTTGCGTAAAGCCGAGAGAGGCCTTCGTAAACGCTGATTCGTTTCGAGGCTGACGTTGAGTGGTCAGGCTTTGTGGTGCTTGGAAATCGACACCACCTGTGCTTTTCGCAATGCTTGCCCAAATGGGCAACTCATCGTCCCAATCTTCCTCTGAGCTTGATGCGGCAGACGAGTCTGCTTTTCGAGCCACATAATCATCGTCGACGCCGACCCTTCGAATGAAGCGCTCTGCTACGAGCCAATCGAGCATCCGATCGAGTTGCTCCTTGAGATAGGTTGGCGAAACTGAGGCACCCAAGAACGTCGCTTGGAAAAACTCACCGAGTTCACCTCGATGTCTGAAACCGCCTGCCGCAATCGCTGCAAGGAGGTGGGTTCTGAGCGCTGGCTCACTGGATAATTTCGAAGAGATTGATTCAACCGGGCCAAAGAAGTACCTTCGACTGACATCATCTGCGATTGCCCATCCATCGGTTCCTTTGCAAAGCACCCATGCTTCACCAAAAGCGTCGTATTTTGGACGCCCAGCCCGACCGAGCATTTGACGAACTTCCATGACCGGGAGAGGACGGCTCATTCCGTCGTCCCACCGCTTGAGGTCCCTTACCAACACCCGCCTAGCTGGCAAGTTAACGCCCGCTGCAAGGGTCGGCGTGGCTGCAAGACCAACCAATAATCCATCTTTGAACGCACCCTCAATTGCTTTTCTTTGCCCATGCGTCAGTCCTGCATGATGAAACGCAAAACCGCCACGTATCGCTGTAGCAAGTCGTTCTGCCATCGCAGTCTGTTGACCGCCTTCCAAACGGTCTGCAAACGCTGCAAGCCGCTTTACACGGTCAGGATCTTCCTTTGTCAGACGCTTCAACACCCGCTTAGAGAGTTTGAGTGCTTCGGATTGAGCGCTCCGCCTGGTGCCTACGAACACCAACACTTGGCCTTCTTGGTCGATGGTATCGTTGACAACGACCCATGTGGGGTGTGATTTCGGCCCTTCAAGGTCGCGCGGAGGTTGAAGCGCATCGCCATCTGAACTCATGGCTGACGATTGAACAAGGCGTGGTTCAAGGTGCATGTCATGGAAGGTGCTGTACTCCAGGGCCACGGGGCGCCAATCCGACAGGACAAGCGTCGCATCGAGCCATGTTGCAAGATCTTGACAATTGCCAACCGTTGCAGATAGGGCTATAATTTGGGCCTTCGGACGAAGGTGACGAAGGCGCGTCAAGTTGATTTCGAGGGTCGGGCCACGTGTGGCATCGTTCATGAGGTGGAATTCATCCGCCACAACAATCGATACATTGGCCATCAATTCAGAACGATTCCTCATCAGCGAGTCTAACTTTTCAGAAGTGCAAACAAGCACATCGCATTCCTCTATTTTCTTGGCTTCAGCAGAAGCATCGCCGATTCCGAGGCCTACGCTTAACCCAACCGCAGCACAGAGTTCGGAGAGGTCATCGAACTTCTCACTGGCAAGCGCTTTCAACGGTACAATGTAGACCGCTTTGGACCCGGGATCATCTACGAGGATTCGCTTCATAATTCCTATGTAAGCAACCAACGACTTACCACTCGCAGTTGGAATTGCCAGCAATGTGTTCGATCCACCAAGAACACTTGGCATGGCTTCAAATTGAGGTGGATGGAGGTTGACAATGCCCCATGAAGAAGTCAAGAAGTCTGTAACCTTGTGAGGCAAATCAAGCTTCGAAACCGCCCGTTCTGCCCCCTCCATGGGTGCCCTTCTGCGCCAACAGTCCAAAAGGACAACGCTCAATCTTGTTCAATGCGACAGCCCTAAGACCCGCCTCTGTGTGTCAAGGTGCATGAGCGATGATGTGGAAACGATGGTTGACGAGCGCCTTTCGGTGTTTGATGACGAACCCGATCTCAACGACTGGGTCGAAGTCATGTGCGGTGCAGCCATGGTTGTCCTCGGCATGTTCCACCTTATTCAGCCCGGTGAACTCGTGAATCCGGATGTCATGCGATGGTTTGCTGCAGCAGTTGTTGCCGCTGGTGGAGTTTGGGCTGGCCACGGTCTAAAGGACATGGCCGTCAAGGAAATCCGACGATCGATCGCCATCCTCGAAATGTCAGAGTCTGAAGAAGGACCTGACCACGGACTCATCCGGGATGTGCTTCTCAACCCAACCGCCTACAGTGAATTCCTCTTGGAATCATATGCTGCTGCATGGGAAGACGGAATCATCACCGAAGAAGAACTCAAAGAACTTCGCTCCTTCCAAGAAATCCTCGGAATCACTGACGAAGATGCTGCAAAGATGAACCTCGAAGCAGCCATCTCTTCGGCTGCAAAGGACGGCAAGATCACTGCGGAAGAAGAAGAGCAAATCAAGAAGGCTGCAAAGGAAGCAAAGGAAGATGCTGATGCAGTTATTGAAGATGTCAAGAAGAAGACAAACAAGGGCAAGTGAGATCAACTCAGGCCCACTTTGCAGAAGACCCGAACATCGATTCAGCAAGCGTTCTCGCTTTCTTACGCCTCACATATTCAATCCTTGATGACAAAGAGAGGAGCACGAGACCAAGCATTGCGATCGGTGCATTCGCCTGGATAAAACCTGATGCATTCCGCAAACCAATCGCCTTGGGCACATCGCTCGAATCAAAACCATTCGATGCGATGAAGCGGACATCAAGCAAATCCAAATCACAATCGCAGAGCGTCACAGAGATTTGTTCTGGGAACAGCGATGACTGCAGCAACACCCAATCATTGGTAGAGATTGTTGAAGGCCGAGTCCCCCAAGCTGGAACGCTCACTGAACCAGTCGCTGGGGCAGAAACCATGTCCACATCAAGGTGGAACACACTGGAAGTTGGTTTGTCATCGACAACAAGCAGTCCTTCAAGCATCAGCAAGTCGAGCAGCAGCGAGCGTCCAGCCAAGAGGATGAAGCGAACCGTTTGATCTTCGAGAAGCCCTTCGTCAGTGGTTTGCGCACCACCTTTCGCCACCTGCCCGAAAATGGCTTGATCAAGCCGGATTGATTCGAGTTCAGGTACAACAAGTTGCCAACGGCCATCATCCATTGGTCTCGCTTCTTCAACCTCCAATCGGAGTTGCAAACGTTCGCCGTCAAGCATGCCCCATGTCGCTCCAGTTTGCTTCACGAGGACTTGTTCAGGAACACCCGGATAGGAGACATCCCAGAGTTGTTGCAAGCGATATTCAACCAATTCTTCGAGCGTGTATTCTCCCTCTAACTGCACTTCATCCGCCCCAGCCCACAACGGATGGAAGATCCCTCCAACGAGCATCAGCACAACACCCGGCGTGAACAAGCCGAAGCGAATGGCGGAAGAGGTCGAGTGACGCAGGCCATCAACGCCGAACAGAACAAGGATGAACAGACAAGCGATCAAGAAACCGTAGGTCACTGGTTCGAGTTGAATTGCTTCATCTGCATCGCCCAGAGAGGCAGCACCCACAGGGTAGTATGATGTCCCTGAAAAGCCACTTGGATCGAGCGGTCCAAGTCCCTCAAATGCTAACTGACCAGTCCATCTATAGGGTTGGAATTTTTCTGCAACACCTCCAATGCACATCGTGTAATCACCAAGCGGAAGGGCACGCCAACGGTAGGTGATCCTCGTTTCCGAACCGTCGTCTGAGACAATCACCTCTGGTGCCGGAGCCTCCCTGCCGTTTGGCATGTAGAGGTTCGGAAGTTGATGGGGTTGTTCAATTTCAATTGGGACAGCCTCCCATATGACAAATACGCTCAAGACTTCATGCTGCTCTATTTCAAACTCCCAACAGTCCTTGTCATTCTCGACCAGAGCCCCTTCATGTGAGGTTTCAAACTCGGTGCTGCGGGGGTTGAGGGAACTCGAAGGTTCATCGGTGTTCCTTGCATTAATGTCTTCAGACCATTCGATGTCAAGTTCAAGGAAGGAATTTCCACGCATGTGGAGTTCCCATGTACCTGGGCGGTCGAGCGAGAAGGTCAAGCGAAGTCGGACAACATCATCAGGCCAAAGCACCCGGTTTCCGTTCAAGTTCAATGGTTCATCCACCAGGACATACGGTTCGTTCAACGCTTGACCGGGAATTGGTTGAGCCTCAAACTCCCAGTCCGTCACCGATTGGCCCAGAATGAGGGAGGCATCCAATTGGGGGCGTGCTGTCCCTGTTGCATCACCAGTGAATCGAAAATCAACCTCAAACTTAGCAAGCGTTGTAGGCAAGAGAGCCAGTTGATCTTGGCTCGGTTCTAAGTCAAATTCAAACGTCAGACTTTCCGGTTGGGCTGGGGAAGCAAAGACACTGTCCGTAACGATTTCTTCCCCGATTGGAGTTGGCGTGAGGAGGCATTCATCATCTTCTGTGCATGATAGAAACATGTCGCCTTGCTCAGTTGTCAGTGACGCAGAGGCCAAACCAACTGGGTGCAAGACCAAGATGACCAAGATGGCGACGAGAACCGCAGCGGGAACACGTGACCCTCTGCATGGCACAATCCCCATGAAGTCCGGAGCAACTCCCCCTGCATGAAGACAATGGTGCGTTGGTTCAGATCTTGTCGGGATTGACTTGATCGGTCAGCACTGTTGAACACGCTCGACATCGGTACCTTCCACCGGACTTTTTTTGCCGAGGGTAGGTGTTCTGACAAGTTGCACAAACCCAAAGCCAATCTGCTCTGCTTCGACGCAGCATTTCTGTGAATTCTTTCGCATGCTTGGAGGCCGTACGACCCGGCCATGCGGCTTCGAGTGCTCTGAATGTTGAATCGTGACCCCTGAAGCCAAGGGCATGGATGTATTCGTGATGAAGAACAAAAGCCCCATATGGCCTCCATTTGGCTTCGAGAAGCCTCGGATGTAGGTCGATGACTTCCACGTCGTCAATGTTCATTGCCTCGAGGTTGACACCTCGCTTCCACCGAGTGACGCCGTGACGTTGGGTAGCATTTTTCCGAAGGACTCCAAGAGGAATTGCACCCAAATTACCAACCGGTGCTTCCGACCAAACGGGCATGTCAAGCATGATTTCGATGACATCATCCCTGAGTTGCTCAAGCGCTTGCTTTGCCTCAGCGCTTGGTCGAACCAACAGACTCAGCTCCATCGATGGTACGCAGGATGCCCTTCTTTGACGGCGACAAACAGGCCTTTTCCAGTGGCGCAAACTTTGCCGTTTGCTTCGAGAAGCAGTTCGATGTTGACTTTGTTTCCTTCGATTGAAGTCACTTGGCTTGTGATGTGGAGTGGGGTGTTTTGAGGCGTTGGCCTTCGGAGTTGTATCGAATAAGAAGCCGTGACTGTGCAGGGTGGTTCACTGGCAGCATCGCGGTCCATCAAGGCCACTGCAGCCGTCCAGTTCCCATGACAGTCAAGCAATGTTCCAATAATGCCACCGTTGATCATGCCAGGGAAAGCTTGGTGGTGAGGTTCTGGCGTGTACTCCATTCGTAGTCCATTTTCAATTCGATGGCTGTCAATCTGTAACCCTTTTTCATTTGCTGGACCACAACCGAAGCAGATCGACGAAGGGGCGTATTGGCGTTGCACTCCGAGTTCGCTCATACCCCTGCGGTCAGCAACAAAGCACTTCTTTTCTTTGCTGTTTTGTCCTCAAACAAACGCAGTGTTCATGTGGGGTGCTGCGTTGAGCATGGCATGGGAGCAAAGAAATCACGTCGCAAGACGAAGGTTCGTGTTGCCCATGAACTTCCAAAGCGAAGACGAATCGCCATTCAAGAAGCGATGAACGCCCACAAAATGGAAGATCGACCCGATTGGGATCGCAGTGCAGAATGGGGCAATGTGAAATTCTATAGAAAGACAATCAAACCCGGTACGATGCGAACAATTTCGATGCCATTGCTGGAAACCGACCTCGGCGATCCTTGGCCGATACCGGTTACAATTCTTCACGGTGTTCGACCCGGCCCAACAATCACCCTTCTGGGAGGTGTCCATGGTGACGAACTCACGGGTCCATCGGCGTGCACGCACCTGCTCTCAAATGCCTTCACAGACCTTGGCAAACCGCTCGACCCAGCACAAATGGCAGGGACAGTGCGCATTGTTCCGATTATCAACCTCCCTGGCTATCGGTCCAAATCCCGCTATTTCCCGGACGGCCGAGACCTCAACAGGCAATTTCCAGGGGACTTCAAGGGCTCCACAACCCGAAGGGTTGCGGCTCAGTTGTGGAAGTACCTCTTGGACGATGTTGACGCAATCGTTGACCTACACAGCGCAGGAAAGGGACGCTCAAACATGCCTCAGGTCAGAGCAGACCTTGCTCACCCGGGGTCAAACATTCTTGCCAAAACCTTTGGAATCGAAATCATTCTTGATTCCAAGCCACCTTCAGGCTCGTTGAGAAAGGTTGCAGTTTCGAAAGACATTCCTTCCATCACCTACGAAGGAGGTGGCGCGAATTTGCTCGATCACGAATCGGTCAATGTGGCCATTCAAGGCGTGATCAATGTGCTCAAGTCACTACGAATGATTCCAGGAAACCCAACCCGCCCAAGGTTCCGAATGTTGGCGAGTGGTTCTCACTGGCTTCGTTCAGGCGAAGGAGGACTGCTCGACATGTTCGTCAGTTCCGGCTCAGTCATGCGAGAGGGGGAGGTCATTGCAACGGTCTCGGACCCAGCCAACCCTGGTCTAACGGTGGATATCGTCGCCCCTGAAGATGGATTGCTCATTGGCGCTGCAACCAATCCATTCACTGCTGCAGGTATGCCAGTTGGCCACTTCCTTCCAATCTCCAAGCACATCAAATTGCTCGAAGACCAAATCGACCAACACGGACGTTTCCTAGTCTGTGGCTCTGAAAATGATGCCGTATGGCGAGAAGAGACTGAAATCGATGAAGTCGCGCTCGATGGTGAATGGAGCGGAGGTGGCATTGATTCAGAATGGGTCGGGTCAAAGCCAACCCTTCACCAAGCATCAGAAGATATCTTTGCAGAGCAAGAAGAAGAGAACGAATCCTGATTAGGATTCGAAGCCCGCTACTGCGGCATGAACTTCTTCATCCGTCATGTTTCGACGTTGACTCTTGGCCACTTCAAACAAGTGCGCCACAAGGTCATCGCTTGCTTCATGACCGTTTTGCTCTAACCACCAAATAATGTTTGAACGACCGGCCATGTGCCCGATACGAATCACTTGCTTCAGTCCGAAGTCGCCGGCAGGAACACCCGAATACACACGGTCTGCGAGCCAATCATCGCCCTTGCGCATGGCCTTGATGACGGCTGAGGCGTGAACGCCCGTCCCCGTTTCGAACGCATCGACACCAAACACTGGGTAGTTACGAGGGAGTGGAACTTCGATGTACTCGTGTGCCTTCTTGACATAGGCATCGAGTTTCGTGAGGTCATTATCGATGGCACCCATCAACTTGAGATTGACAAGCGTTTGATCGAGAGGTGCGTTTCCTGCACGCTCACCAACGCCCAAAGCTGTGCCGTGAATGACATCGGCACCGGCTTCAACTGCAGCGATGTTGTTAGCAACGCCAAGCCCACGGTCTTGATGACCGTGCCAGTTCACTTCAATCTCGCTTCGCTTGTATCCACCGTCTTTGATGACTTCTTCATCGATGAAGCTCAACAATTGCTTGACGCCGTTCGGTGTCACATGACCACATGTGTCACAGACGCACAGTCGGCGAGCACCGAGTTCCATCGCTCGAAGGTAAATTTGCTTCACATCTTCTGGCTTTGAACGGGTTGTGTCTTCGGTGACAAACATCACCGGGACATCGTTGTCAACAGCGTAAGAGACCGCCTTTTCCATTGTCGTGAGCAGTTTTTCCATGGTCCATCCTTCGGTGTATTGCCTGATTGGGCTTGTTCCCAAGAAGGCACTTGCTTGAATTGGCACACCGTACTTTTGTTGAAGTTCAACCAACGGTTCAATGTCACTCATCAAGGTGCGAACGGCAGCACCAGGACGGATTTTGAAATCATGATCGATAATGTGAGCGACCATGGCTTCGATGTGTTCCATGTGGAATGGGCCTGCACCGGGTAGTCCAAGGTCGACTTTCTGCATGCCGAGGTCTTCCATGAAGGTCAACAGTTCGATCTTTTGCTCGATGGTCGGGTTCCGAGCGCTCGGGCTCTGGAGACCATCTCGAAGTGTCTCATCGTCGAACCAAACACCGTGAGGGTGATTTGCAGGGTTTCGAGCAAAATCATACTCAACTGTGTTCCAATCATAAATCAGTGAACGCTCATCCATAGAAAATCACCACGCTGGCCAAATCAGGGTCGGCGCATTCCGCCACAGACCGGAGTCATGTTTGAAGGCGTCGCTGCGCCATCATCACTCTTCTTCGCTCGATTCGATTGATTCAGCCGCTTTCGCAGCTTCAAATTCTTCACGTGTCACGACACCGTCACTGTCGGTGTCCATGGCTTCAAATTCGTCCTCAACCAAAATCGATGGAAGGCGTGCTGAGAAGATAATTTCATCGATGAAGCCACCCTTGTCCTTGTTTCGAAGTTCCATCACGCGTGTGCCCTTTGTGGCTTTGCCCGATGTGGCCTTGGTCTGATTGGCTCGAACTCGAATCATCATTCCCTTGGAGGTCAACAGGAAGAGTTGATCATCTTCATCAGGGATGGTATGAACACGAACGATTTCATCGCCGTGCTCATCGTCTAATTTCATGGTCAAAACGCCACCTGCACCACGGCTGGTCTTACGGTAACCATCGCGGTATTGCTTGACCTTGTCCGTCTTCCCGTCGATGACAGGTTCGCCGTTTTCATCGAGGAGATCGTGCATGCTGCCATCCCCAAGTCGACTTCGCTTGGCCATTCCGTACTTGGAGAGGGTCAAGACTGATGTTTCCTCATTCGAGGTTGCAATCATACCGACAACCCGGTCGCCTGGTTTCAATGACATACCTCGGACACCCGCCGTGACTCGGCCTTGGACCTTGACAGTGATGCTCACTGTACCGTCTGGACCGGTCTTGGTGTGGCTGGGTTGGAAGCGGCATGCACGTCCGTTCTTGGAGACAAGCACAACGTGGTCTTCATCAGTCGCTTCCCTCACTGCAACAAGCGTATCAGTTTCGGATTTGAAATTGAGAGCGTACTTACCATTTCGGTTGATTCGAGTATAATCAGCAAGCTTGGAGCGCTTGACGATGCCTTCATGCGTTGCGAAGATGAGGTAGTGTCCCTCAGGGTTTTCTTGCAACTCTTTCGAGAGTGGAAGAATGGTCACGACACGCTCGTCATCACGGATTCGTTCAATGACGTTACGAATGTGTGTGCCACGGCTCAAACGACTGCCCATTGGCGTCTCCCAAGCCTTCAATCCGTAGACTCGTCCTTGATCGGTGAAAATCAACAAACGGTCCTTGCTGAAACAAGTGAGGATGGATTTCGGGAAATCCTCGTCTTTTGTAGTGACGCCTTTGAGCCCCTTTCCACCTCGGTTTTGAACCCTAAAAGATTCAACAGGCATGTGGCGGATGTAGTTGTCCTCGGACAACGAGATTACAATCGCTCGTTCCTCGATCAAGTCCTCTCGGTCCATCGAGAGTGGCATTGGGTCGATGTAGGACCGACGTTCATCGCCGTGCCGTTCAACCATGTCGTCCAATTCGCTGAGCAAAATGCTGAGCCTTCTTGGTCGAGAGGCAATGATGTCTTGCAAATCGCTGATCTTGATTTGAAGTTCTGAGTATTCGTTCTGAACCTTTTCCACATCGAGTCGGCTCAACTGATAGAGACGGCGCTCTGCAATGGCCTTGGCTTGTGCCTCAGTGAAGGAGAACGGGTCGATTCCAGCCATTGTTTCTGCTCCGTTGAGGACAGCTTCGAATTGTTCACGGCTCGAACTCGCCTTGCCAACAGCGATGACATCGTCAATTCGGTCTTGTGCTTTGACAAGCCCCTCCAGAATGTGAGCGCGTGCTTGTGCCTTTTGCAAGTCAAATTGCGCACGGCGTTCAATGATGCCCTCACGGTGCTTGACATAGGTGTCGAGCATAACAGGAAGCGTCAGCAGCACAGGGCGTCCGTCAAGGATTCCCATCATGTTGGCAGAATATGACTCCTGAAGACGGCTGGATTTGAACAATTGATTGAGCACAGCATGTGGGTCTGCGTTGTTCTTGACTTCGATGACCACACGGATTCCTTCCTTTGAGGATTCATCACGAATGTCACGAATTCCGATGACGGTACCCTTGTTGACGAGGTCTGCGATGTGGACGAGCATGTCCGCTTTCTTGACCTGGTACGGGATTTCTGTGATGATGATGGCTTTGCCTTTGCTGTCGTCAAGCACTTCACAGCGGGAACGGACATGGAAGCGTCCTTTACCGTGCGTGTACATGTCGATAATGCCGTCAATGCCGTGGATGGTAGCACCGGTTGGGAAATCTGGACCCTTGATGTGCTCCATGTACTCTTGAATCGAAATTTGCGGCATGGTGAGGTCTTCATCGCCTTGAGCAAGGATTCGAGACACGTGCAGGTGAATCGCACCAGCAACTTCGGTGAGGTTGTGAGGAGGGATTCGTGTCGCCATACCAACCGCAATACCGTCGCTTCCATTGAGCAGAAGGTTTGGCAAACGGGCTGGCAGAACCGTCGGTTCCTGTTCCGAGTCATCGAAATTCGGTTGGAAATCAACCGTTTTCTTCTCGATGTCTTCGAGCATGTGCTTTGCGATTCGGTCGAGACGAGATTCGGTGTACCGCATTGCTGCAGGTGGATCCCCGTCAATCGAACCGAAGTTCCCTTGTCCATCGATCAGTGGATAGCGCAGCGAGAATTCTTGAGCCATACGAACCATGGTGTCGTAGATGGATTGATCACCGTGCGGGTGGTACTTACCCATGACTTCACCAACTGAACGAGCTGATTTGCTGAACTTCTTCTCAGCGGTATGGCCGCCTTCGAACATACCATAGAGCACACGCCGATGGACTGGCTTGAGGCCATCTCGTGCATCAGGAAGTGCCCGCCCAATGATGACAGACATTGCGTAATTGATGTACGAAGTCTTCATTTCATGATTGAGCGAATGGTTGAGTAAGTTCCCGGCTGGAGCCATTGCTTCTTCGTCTTGAGTTGGTTCATTGTCTTCAGATGTCAAGGTTGGTCACCTCCTTTGCGTGGCGCTCAATAAACGCCCTTCGATCAGGAACATCTTCACCCATGAGAATCTCAAACATGCGATCGGTTTCCTCGGCGTCCTTCACCGTAACCTTGAGCATGGTACGGGTTTCTGGGTCCATGGTGGTCGCCCAGAGTTGCTCTGGATTCATTTCGCCCAGACCCTTGTATCGTTGCACGCCAATCTTAGCGTTTGGATTGTCGCCACGAAGTTCATCGACAATCGCATCGCGCTCTTCATCGGTGAACGCATACTTGTTGACTCGGCCCTTGCTGAGTTGGTAGAGCGGAGGTTGGGCGATATACACGTGCCCTTCTGTAATGGCCCGGCGCATGAAGCGCCATAGGAACGTCAGCATGAGTGTGCGGATGTGTGCGCCGTCAATATCTGCGTCAGTCATGAGGATGATTTTCGAGTATCGCAACTTCTCAGGGTTGAAGGCCCCCTCATCATCAGGGTTGTTTCCAACACCGGCACCAAAGGCACGAATCATGGTTTGAATCTCATTGTTTTGGAACACCTTGGCGATGTTGTGCTTTTGACGTTCAACATTGAGAATTTTACCACGGAGAGGGAGAATAGCCTGAATCCGTCGGTCGCGACCGGTCTTTGCTGAACCACCTGCAGAATCACCTTCCACAAGGTAGACTTCGCATTCGCTCGGATCTCGGGATTGGCAATCTGCCAATTTACCTGGCAGGCCGCCGCCTTCGAGCACGCCCTTGCGTCGAGTGAGGTCACGGGCTTTCCGTGCTGCTTCCCGTGCTTTGGAGGCGAGGAGAGCTTTGTCGACAATTTGCTTTGCCACGTTGGGGTTTTCCTCAAAGAATTCACCCAGTTTCTCATAAACAATCGTCTGGACAATTCCTGTCACTTCGCTGCTGACCAACTTGTCCTTGGTCTGCGATGAGAACGATGGATCCGGGTGCTTGACGCTGACGACTGCAGCAAGGCCTTCTCTGACGTCTTCGCCACTCAGCCCTTCGCCCTTGAGCAAGTTCCGCTTCTTGGCATAGCCGTTCACGCAACTCGTGAGTGCTGTTCGCAACCCAGACATGTGTGTGCCACCGTCCTTGTTGCGGATGATGTTCGTGTAGCACATGATGGATTCACTGAAGGCATCGGACCATTGAAGGGCGAGTTCGACTTCGACAGGCCCCTTTTCAATATCTTTGGAGCCTGCGATGGTGATTACATTCTCGTGCATGATTTCTCGGCGCTCGTTGAGTTGTTGGACGAATTCGCTCAGCCCGCCTTCGTAGTGGTGCTCCACCTTGTGAGGTTCTTCGTTACGCTCATCGGCGATGACAATCATGAGACCTGCGTTCAAGAAGGCTGTTTCTCTCACACGAGTGTTGATTTGTTCGAATTCGAATTCAGTGACTTCAGTGAAAATGGTGAGGTCGGGTTTGAACGCAATTGTCGTCCCTGTATCATCACACGTACCGATCTCGGCCAAGGGCGCCACTGGCACACCGGCCTCATAGCGTTGGAAGTAAATGGTGCCATCACGATGGATGGTGACGTCCATCCATTCAGAAACAGCATTGACTGCAGAGACGCCGACGCCGTGAAGACCGCCAGATACCTTGTAGGAACTGTTGTCGAACTTTCCACCTGCGTGAAGTTTTGTCATGATCACTTCTGCAGCAGAGATCCCGTATTCTTCGTGGATACCGACCGGGATACCCCGCCCATAGTCTCGCACGCTGACAGAATGATCTGGATTCAGAACAATATCGATTTGCGCAGTGTGGCCTGCAAGGTGTTCGTCGACAGAGTTGTCGACAACTTCCCAAATGCAGTGGTGGAGCGCTGTTCCATCGTGGGGGTCGCCGAGGTACATACCGGGGCGTTTTCTGACCGCCTCTAATCCTTCCAAAACTTGAATGCTTGATGCACCATAATCGTCGCTCATTTTTTATTCCTCAAGAAGGGTTGAATGTGTGCGGTTTTCGACCGTGTTTTTGACACCAAAAATAGTGGATTTTTTCACCATAATTTGCGCCGCAGTACTCGATTTTCTATACCCCTCACTCCCCTACATTTGTACCCTGCGACGAGGGGGTATAAAGATAGTGCATTAATCCCCTCCAGAGGGACCTTCTGGACCGCAAAATACCCCCTTCAAAACGACCCCGTTTCACTCCAAAAAAGTGGCGGAAAATGGGCATAAAATCTTCGGAAGAAACCAGTGATATCGCCGGCCATTTGTCGAACATCCCATGCGAGAGCGTTAAGAAGCGGGCCTAAGTCGCAAAGCCATGGCTGACCCGTTGGTTTGTGTGTCCCTTGAAGGTACGACTGTGAAAGAAATGCTCGATGAAGCAGCTCGCGCTGGCATTGCTGGTGCGGACATGATTGAAGTTCGATTTGATCGATTGTACCTGAGCCGACCTGAGCCAACCGTCACAGAAAACGAGGAAGGCGAAATCACGAAGACCATGCCACCTGCAAACGAATGGCCCGTTCGTGACTTTACCGACATCGACGTTGGAGCATCCATTACCGCACTCAAGGAAGGCATCGCCCTCCCAGTCATCTTCGCTGTTCGACCCGTCCGTGAAGGCGGCCATTTCTCTGGCGACGAAGCCCAACGACTCGACGTCCTTCAACAAGGAATCGACTCCGCATCGACATGGATTGACCTCGAAGTCTCCATTGAAGACGACAAGCGAGCAAGTCTCATGAAAGCAGCAAAGAAAGCATCTTGCAAAATCATTGCATCCATCCACGACACGGACAGCACCCCGAGTGCAGAAGAAATTCAAAACCTCATCACCACAAATGCTGAGATGGGTGACATTGTCAAGTTCTGCGGAACTGTCAACGATCACCAAGACGCCCTCCAAATCGTCGAAGCAACCCATGCCATGGCCACTGAGAAGGTCGACTTCGCTGCAATGGCACTGGGCAACGGTGGGGACTGGGCGCGCTTGCACGCACCGGTCTTGAACCAAGCACTTGTCTACGCCACCATGCGAAACGAGTTCCGACTCTCAGACAAGGGACTTGTGAACGTCCGTGACCTCAAAGAGGCATGGAACCTTCTCGAATACTGATTCGCTCACACTTCAAACGGATCGTCGTATGACTTTTCCGCAGGCTCAGGCACCGTTACAACTGCTGGCGCTTGGACACTTTGTTCCAAAGGAAGAACTGCAGATGGCAGAACTTGTGCCGGCATTGAGAGTTGTTGCGGCGGAGGAATTTGCCCCGGCATCGAGAGCTGTTGTGGCGGTGGAAGTGGAGCAAGTGATGAATCAATCGGCATGGGCGGCATTGGCATCTGCCCTCCAAATTGAGGGAGATCAGCAGGTCGCTCGAGAGAAGGAACCAATCCCTCAGTAGCGTCTTTTGGAGCAAGCCCAGCCCGCATGTACTTCGCATTTAGAATGAAAGGAGCAACCAAGCCTGCCAGAATGATCACCATGAACGTGAGGGCGACTGTGAAAGGTGGCAAGATCAGGGAACGCGTGGTTGTAATGATGGTAACATCTGCAGCAACAGTGACACCAGGTGCATCTGCATCAGCGTCGTGAATGTTATCCCATGCATCAATTACAAGGTAAAAGTCTTGCCAATCTGCCCCACCCCATAGTGGCGTGTAGACTTCGGCTTTGTCGAGGTTGAGGGCGAAATTAACCGAACTGACTTGCTCATATTCGTGGGCATCACGGTATGACTTCCAACCGAGCGGATTCCAACTCCGCCATTCTGGAGGGATGTCACTCAATGATTCTTCCAAATCACCTTCATAGCACCACCATGCCATATCTTGGCCACAATCGTAGGAATCCTTGTACGACTCGTACTCTGTCGTGGTGAGCAAGTAAACATCTCCTTTGACTGGATTGGAATCTGCATCTTGCAATGTCACACAAATGGTGGTCCGTTGGGTTGCAGAGAGGTTCAACCGGAGCGCTCCGACGCTGTTATTGCCAATCAGCATCGTTGTATAATGGCTGGTTTCAAGTGGGTCAAGGGTCGGAAGATTCCATGAATTTTGCTGATACATCCAAGGTTCTTCAGGAGCCTCAGACGTTGGTTGGATGTCGTTTGGCCGATTGGGCGGTTCTTCATCATCCTCGTAATACTCCTCGTCGTAATACTCATCCTCATAATAGCCGTAATATGGATCGTAGTTCCTTGACCAATGGGGCACCATGGCCATGCGTTGCATTGTTTGGTTCCATTCGATGGCTTGTGTGTCACCCTGGCAAGCATCTGCCGCTTGGGCTGGCGCAACAAGGGGAGAAGAGAATGCCACAGAAAGCAGTGGCATCATCATGATGAAAACCAAGGAGAAGACAACTGAATTTCGCATGCTCGTCGCCCCCTTGATATGACGCTGAGCTTGGAGGTTCAAGGTAGTAGCGGTCAACCTCGCCTTCGGAGCGGTCGAACGTACCCACTGTCGTCACTTCTGCGCTCATCCTTGGACAGAATGCCCGGAGCGGGCGGCGGCGTGTGATGATCCATGCCGAGCAAGCCACCTTGGCTTTCAACGACTTCAACATCGGCGTAGGATTCTGCTGCTTGCTTCGCTTCATCTTCGAGATCGGATGGCTCGCGCATTACGAGGTAGCCGAGAATAAGGGCCACACCAATCAGAGCGACGAAGGTTGCAAGGTCAGAACCGGCCTCTGTAAGCCAGCTCTTCCAATCATCAACGCTGAAATCTGACAGTGAAGGTGCAGCCGTCGGCGGCGTACTGACCTCAATGTCTTGGACCATTTCGGCGCACATGCCCAATCCATCACAGACCTGTAACATGAGGGTGTAAGCACCAGGATTCTCGTAGGTTGCCGAGACACGAGTTGCAGAACCAGAAAGCGGATCAACCCAATCATCGGCTGGATCTCCATTTCCATTTTCGTCAACTTCGATGTCCAAGTCCCATCGGACAACAAGGTCTGGATTCAGTGATTCATCTCGATCGGAAATGGAACCATCGTCAACGTTGGTGTCACGGTACAGTGCAATACCAAGGTCCACCTCCAAATCGGAAACATTTGCTCCAAAGGCGTTTGAATCGCCGGAGAACAACTCATCAGGAATCAGAAGGTTGTGGATGACTGGTGGATGATCGACAAGAACAGTGAATGTTTCACGGCTGACATCGCCCGTTCCGAATGCGTCCCGAACGGTGAGCGTCACTGTGTATTCACCGGGGATGGTGTACGCATGCCATGGAGAAGGGTCGGAGTTGATTGGTGTCCCATCGCCAAAGTCCCATGTATACTGAACCAATCCATTCCACTCAGGCGACGCTGCTTCAAGCGGGATGTATTTTCCTTCAAACATACGGTCGCCGTCACGGGTGCCATCAGAATCGAAGTAGAGCAGGGTGTGAGGAGCGGCGTATGAGTCGCCCGCTTCGTTGAATGTTCTCGACCACATATCGGGCATTGTGCCCTCTTCGAAGGCCGTTGTGTCTGTCACAAGAGCCCCGTCAATCCAAGCGTCAAGGATACGAACGGAAATGATTGGCAACGGGTTGGCCATTTCGATGGTCATGATCCGAGGGCTGCTGGCTTCACCTGCTTCATCGAACACGACAAGGGTTGCGCTGTGCATTCCCGGTTCGGTGAAGGTGTGCGTCACCTGTGGGCGGTCTCCGAACGTACCGTCTGAAAACGACCAGTTGAACGTAAGATCTGATGAGTCACCAATCGTACCATCTGGGTCGAAGGAATCTCGACCATCAAACGTGTAAGGTGTGTCGACTTGGCCTTCTTCGACTCGGAAATCAACGGTCGAGGAACCTGTTGTTGCAGTCGTCCGAACGATGAAATCACTCACTGGCAATTGGTTGTGAACCATGACGCTCAATGTTGTCGAAACTTGACTGCCATCATCGTCAGTCACCAAGAGACCAACAGATTTGAGCCCCGGTGTGTCCCATGCAGGCATCGGATTGGCGCTGTTCGAGGTGGTTGATGTGAAATCATCCGTTCGGTCACTGATGCCACCCTCGAGATTGACGCCTTCTGGGAAGGACCACTCGTAAGCAACGATTGTACCATCGTCATCAGCGAAGATGTCTGGCATGACAATCGCCGTGTAGGTGTATGTCGAGAGGTTATCGGAGAAGATTTGGAAAGGAATTCTGTTGTTGACAGTGACAGTGATTTCTTTGATGCCGGTGTTGATCCCATCCGATACGGTCAACGTGAGGTTGTAACTGACTTGCGTGCCAGAAATATCGCCCCATTCGTGGGCATATTCGTACGCACCGACACCCGAGTCAACCGTTCCATCGCCCCAATCCCAAGAATAGTCTAATTGAGCAGTTGGCACATTGTCAACGGTTCGAGCCGCTGAGAAAAGGATGAGCTGATTGGTAAGAATGTTGATTTCATTCTCAATCACGATGTTGTTGACGGTGATGATTGGCAACGGAGGCGTAGAATCGCTTACGTTAATCTGCAACACGGATGTCTCAGACCAGGTGTTTCCTTGGTCCATCACCCGCAGTGTCACATTGTAGAGACCGGTGTCTTCGTAGGCCCTGAGCGGGGACTTCAGGCCCGAAGTGGTGTTGTCACCAAAATCCCAGGCATAGGCGATTGGAGCATCGAGGTATGGGAGGGAGTTGTTATCGAGCGATAAGCCCCAAGCATCGAACCCGTCACCTGCGAATTGAACATTCTCCCATGTTTGAGTGGCGTTGGGATCAAGCGTACCATTGGCGGTTGGTTTCATGTTGTTGAGAACCTGTGGTGCGGTCGTGATGCTGTCAACGGTGGTGCCAATCATGTCAACCATTTGCATCTTGAATGTGTATTGTCCGTTCAGTGGAGCGGTGAACCAAAAGGATTCGTTTGTAGCAACACCGCCGCCAGCAGCCACACGCTTTGTGAGGCGATCGACTTCGACACCTGAGGCATCAAGCACCTGCATGGTCACATCAAGATCTTCAAAGAAAGCATTTGAGAAGACTTCGTAATCGATTCGGGCGGTGTCCGGGGAACCATCGCCATCACGGTCGATTTGTGCATCGGTTGCGGTGAGGGTCAGGCTTGCCGGCGAAGTGATTCGTGCCGCTTCGATGTCCACGGTGCCTTGTGGGTAGGATGAACCACACGATGTGTAATCACAATCCGCAACGGTGCTTGCGTACCAGGTGATGGCCCAAACTTCGTTTGTGAGGTTACCAAAACCAGGAACGAGGGCTGTTGCTACGTTGTTCTGGAAGTTCAGGTCGGTCACCGACCAAAGTCCATCAGCTGTCGACTGACTCACGACAACCCCGTCAAATTGACTCACATCAGCGGTCAAGCGCATGGTGAGCGGCGCAGGAGAGGCACTGCCAGGAGTGAACTTGAAGGCTCGAATACCCCATCCTTCGACGGAATGACCGGTCGAAGACCATGGTCCAGCCCAATCGCTGTTTGTATCTGCAGGCTGCACCCGACAGAATGAACCGCTTGAGCAGGTAGGGGTAAGATCCAGATTGGAGAACCCATAGATCCCTTGTGGAGAGTCAAGCACGGCTGCGATTGAGAAATTCGCAAAGATTTCACCCATCGTGCGTCCAAGCATACCGCTTTGACCGCTCACTGGTGAAAGGGCGAGGTTTTCAACACTCAACCCGCCTGTGGCAGAATCTTGGACCAGTTGGCGCACTGCTGGCCCACCGCCGAGATGATCAGCAAGGTACATCGTGAAAATGAATCCAGCGCCGTAGTCTGCGAATCGTTGGTTCCACCATCGAACAGAGAGTTCTGAAGAGGCCGTCCACTGGTTGAGATGGGAAACAAGAGTGGAATCTGCACCAAAGCAAAGGTAAATTGCGACGTCTGCATTTCCTTCATCAATCCAGAGGTTTTCGTAAGGATCCTGTGCATTGTGGAGCAGGTGTTCCATTTCGTGGGCAAGAATGGACTTACCCCAAGAAAGTGTGATGTCTGCATAGTCGACGTACACAGCCTCACGGGCGGTCGCCAATGAAGGTGCGAAGTAACCCCCGATGTTGTAGGCTCCATCAATGTCGTAAATGACGATTTGAACCTGACAGTTGTTATCGACATCGGGCGGAGCAAGGCCACGACCGTCCGAGTAATCTTTTCCATAATAGGTCGTCATTGTCGGGTAGATGGTGCTGTCCCACGATGACGCAAGATTGTTCAAAACGGTGGAAGAAAGCGTCCGTCCGCTCTGCACCAAGAAGGCAACGGTGTTGGTGGTTTTAGCCACATAGACATCGATTGAGCCACCCGAAGTTGGCACTGTGAGTTGGTCGTTGACAACATGCGGGTTGCATGCACGGCCGGCAGCCCTGGCCGATGTTTGAGGGGCGATGACCATCTCTTCAGCACCTGGCCGGCCTTCTTCGATCCAAGCATTCTTCAAGAACGAAAAAGCGGAAACGACTGGCATTTCTTCTTCGATCATGATGTATTCTCGGCCCTCTGACGGGTCGAAATCAGCAATATCTCCAATCACTGAGCCGCCCGCGCTGTAGGCTTCAATCTCTTCGGAATCGGGTGACGCAGCGGCTGCTGGCGCCAGAATTGGCACAAACGCAGCTGCGAATAAAATGGTCACGAGGAAGAAGGCGGATGTAGAGCGCGGTTCCGACATTGATGACACCTCAGGCATTCGCATTACTGCTTAACAACTGCACGACTTGAAATGAGGTATTTAAGACTGGGTCTATGAGGCTTCACACATGCTCACGCGAGACCGGGCGGTTTCACCCCCCTCTAACAAGGCCACAGCAGCGATTATTCTCTCTGCTTTTCTTGTCCTTTCCTGTGCAAGCCTCGCTCAAGCCCAAACCATCTCCGCACCATACAGCGCCGTTCTACCTTGTGACTTTGTCGAATCGCTGGAATTTAACGGCACGAACGCCAATGCCTCCATCACAGAGCAAGTTGAACTTGGCCCACGGACGACGGGATCAAACGGAAGCGCCGCCCTTCGCACCATCATTCACGCTCAACTTCCCCAGTGGGATGTAACAAACAACACCTACACAGAAGACAACATCACGTTCACGAATGTCGTCGCTACATTTGCCCCCGAAGGAACCAATGAGTCCACCCCCCGTGTTGTGCTCGTTGCCCACTATGACTCAAGGGATGTTGCTGAGCGAGACCCAGATGTCAATCGGACGATGGATCCGATCCCCGGAGCGAATGATGCTGCAAGTGGTGTTGCTGTTCTCCTCGAACTCGGCCGAATTATTCCTTTCATGAACCTTGGTTATGAAGTCGAATTGTTGTTTACAGATGCTGAAGATCAGAACTACTCATCAGGTTCGTTGTACGGAGCGAAGGCATGGGTGAATGCTCAATCTGACGAACAAGTCAACCGAACCACCGCCTTTGTGGTGGTTGATATGGTCGGAGATGAGTTCCTGCAATTGACTCACGTCTACCCAGGTGACGTAGCACTCTGGACAACAATCGCACCATTGGCATCCGCCCTTGGACTCATGGACACAAAGGAAGACTGCAACGGCAACCTCGGACGTGACATCGTGAACCTATCCATCAGCACCGGCGTCATCGACGACCATGTGCCAGCCCTCAACAGGGGCATCCATGCCATTGACCTCATCGACATCCGATTTGGCGAGGGGGCTGAACCGTTCGAGGGATATTGGCACACGCACGAAGACACCCCTGACAAGGTCCGGGCTGAATCGCTCCGGGACGTTGGCTTGCTGGTTGAACTCGGCCTGCGATCGGAGGCTTGGATTTACGACTTCCAGTCGCTCGAGGAACCTGAAGATGATTCGACCCAACTTGATGACAATGAGCAAGATTTGAATAAAGAAGAAATGGAAGTAGAGCGATACACAGGACTTGGCGTTACAGCGCTTATTGGCGTCCTTGGAGCAATGGTCTTGATGGTCGTGCTTTCGCTTTCTGTGAATTTGAAACGTGAACAATAAAGCGCGGACACGAAGGGAAAGGCGTATTATCCGCGCACGCACCGAGTTCAATACAGCGGGGGGGTGACGATGGCGGAAGATTCTGAATTCGACGAACGCCGGGAAGCCTTGAAAGCCCGCGTCCAAGCCCAAATCGAGGCTTCGAAAATGGCCAAACTGGAACGCCAACAAAGCGCTGCAGAAGAACTCGTGGTCGATGAATCCGATCTTAATGCTGCCATCCAGGAAGCCAACGATGAATTCAACGAACAAATGGCGTCGATGGACAGAGCAAATGCTTCGCAACTCCGAACCCTCGCAGCATCACTGATCCTCGTGGGCAGCATTTTGGGAATGGCATCCGGGGGATTGATTCTCCAAGGAAACCCTGCGGACCTCATCAACGCATTCAGTGTGCTTGGCAGCGATGAAGCAGTCGATGTTTCAGGCATTGCCCTCGAACCAGACGGCACCGCTGTCTCGGGGGTCGAAGTGGAGTTGATGAGCAAAGATACGGGTGAAGTCATCGGCGCCACCACAACTGATGCGAACGGGTATTTTTGGTTCAAATCAATCGATATCGGCGAGTTACAACTCACCTATACCCTCGACGGTTACACCACTGTCGAACGAATCTTCATCCCCGACGGAGCCCAAGTTAACCCTGCAACCATGCGCGAAGGCACAGGGACAGTGGTCGAAAACGAAATCGTCGAAAGAGATGGTTGGAATGCTGAAAGTGCTGTTGCATTGTCAACCGCAGTTGGTGTCTTGACAGTTCTCACGGGGCTGGTTGGCGTCCAAGCGGCTGTCGAAGCTCGGAGGGCAAAACGCTACAGGCGAACACAATACCTCGCAGGACTTGCGTTGTTCAGTCGAGGTTTGATTCTGTTTGGACCAGCGCTTATTCTCGCAGGCATGATCTTGCTGATGAAATCACGTGACCAATTTTCAGATATTGGCGGTGAGTGAATGTACCTCATCAGCGTCGAAGGTGGCGACGGTTCTGGCAAGGGGGAAGCAGCGCGCCTCCTTCTTGAATTAGCGGCCGAATTTCCGTTTCCTGAAATCCACGCCACACATGAGCCAAGGCGCCACAGTGAACTTGGTAAGTTGGCTCTTACTTCAGTAAAGCTCGGGGACAAAACCCCCTTGGAAGAAGCCGGTCTTTTTGCAGCCGATCGCCTTGATCACTCTCACACTTGGATTCGGCCATTGCTCGAACAAGGCCACATTGTCATTTCCGATCGAAACATCCACTCGTCCCTCATCTACCAAGGCGTTGTTGGAAAATTGGGCGTGGACCAGGTCGCCAAGATGAACGCTGCTGCAATGATTCCAGACCTTGTCCTTTGGATCGACTGTGACCCTGACAAGGCCATCAAAAGAATTCGAACCGGCACCTTGCGGATGACAAGTCAAAAGCAAGAGTATTTCGAAACACCAGAGATTCAAACAACGATTCGCCAAGGCTTCAACGATCTCTTGTCCGGAAAAATTAGCGTTCCTGCACCCTTCGACCGATGTTGCGTCGTAGGCCCAATCCTCAACGAGGGCGGTCTTGATGATCTGAAGAAAAAGTTGAGAACTGAACTTCGAGCGTTCTTCAATCGAAAACCAGCGCCGCTCAATGTTGACCCTGATGAAGTCGACCGCCATCTCCTCGACACGTTGGTCAGGGATGTCAAAAAACAAACAAGGCTCCCAGGTGCGCCTCAAGAGCGAACAGCCATCCACATTGGTTGGCTCTCCGGCCGCTCCCCTGCACAATGGATGAAAGAAGCGGAGGAAAAGTGGCCCGTGGAAAGCGCTCGAGCGTACGACGTCCCAGCCACACCCCACGCCCAATCATGCTGGTCCGTGCTTGGCACCCTTTCACTCATTGTTGGTTCGAGCGAAGTTCCACGCCTGCACCGCGCCTTTGGGCCTCACCGAATGGTCACACAACGCCACACGCAACGGTTGGTCAAATGGCTCGAGGAAGAACGATGGATCCACAAACAACAATCGCACGTTCCATTTGCGGAGGCTCAAGTTTTCAAATTGCGAGATGAACGACTGGGTTATGGCCGACTTGCCCTAGCCATGTGGCCACTGAGGGCCCAACTTGCCTCATGGCGGCGTGCGAATCCGGATGCTGAATGGCGCGAGGCTCTACCTGCAATCGCCCATCCAGAAGACGGACGAACACCTCCACCTGCTGTTCGAAAGGGTCTTGAAGACATCACGAAAAGACTGCACATGCTTTCAAGCGGCCATGAAAACTGCCCAGTGCCAACATCGGTGGAAGAACTCCTTGCATGGTGGAAATTGCCA
>JAQXFM010000297.1 GCA_029250305.1 Candidatus Poseidoniaceae archaeon
AGATCGATGCCTTCGCGCCGGGCACGATCGATGGTGGCGACGATGCCACCTTCAACAGCTTGGCAGGTATCGAGCCAATCGATGACTGGCTCGCCAGAATCGCCTTTGGAAAAAGAGGAGCGGTGAAGATTGGAATGGGTGCGCTCAGGGTCGCAAGCTCGCATGATTTCACGGATGGCGTCTGTTGAGAGAAGACGAGCAAAACCCGACTCAGCAGCAAGTTGGACCGAGGCAGTGGACTTTCCTGTCCCGGTTGCGCCAGCGATGACGAGCAAACGGGGTGCTCGGGCAGCAAGGGTCTTTGCGGCTTGTTCCCCCAAACCTACCTTCCGAGCCATATCCACCTGTGGCGTTGGTGCATTGATGAGTCTTTGCGCCCGAAGTTGGACCATCTGCTGGGTTTGACCCAGCAATTCGTCAACCGAATGCCTTTGAGGGGACGCCCTCTGGCAAGGCACATGAGCGCAGAACAGATGTGGATTGCCGGTGAATGGTGCGATGCAGAAGATGGAGCAACAGCGGACATTATCAATCCAGCAACAGGTGAAGTCATGGCCACCACGCCAAAGGCAACCATCGCAGATGTCAACCGCTGTGTTGAGGCGTCAAGAGGTGCCCTTAACGACGCATCATGGAAAGCAATGGACCCTGCTCAACGTGGGCGTATCCTCAACAAAATGGCTCAAGCAACCTACGCCAGTGCAAAGTCCCTCGCCGTGATTGAATCGAACAACAACGGCAAGACCTTCCGAGAAGCATTGTCAGAAATTCGCTACGGTGCATGGACCCTCGAATACTTCGCAGGCCTCTCCGACAAAATCGAAGGAACCACCATCCCTGTCCCTGGCAACCGATTGAACTACACCTTGCGCCAACCGCTTGGGGTGACCGTTCACATCGTCCCGTGGAACTTCCCGCTTCAACTCGCCCTGCGCTCCATCGCACCTGCTCTCGCCTCTGGATGCACCGTGATTGCAAAACCAGCTTCTTGGACCCCGCTCTCGCTCATCGCTTGGGCCAAGGCCATGGAAGAAGCAGACGTTGGGCTACCATCCGGTGTGCTCCAAGTGATCACTGGATCTGGTGGACTCATTGGTGACGCACTTGCAGGCCACACTGGCGTCGATGGCGTTGTGCTGACCGGTGGCGTGCCAACAGGTCAAGCCGTGATGGCAAAGGCGAGCGAGAACCTCACACCCGTTACCCTCGAATTGGGTGGCAAGGGCGCCAACATCATCTTCCCAGATGCAAACCTTCGATACGCTGCAAAGGCAATCTGCTTTGGAATCTTCATGAACGCAGGGCAAATGTGCTGGGCTGGATCTCGACTCATTGTCCACGAAGATGTTCACGACGAACTCGTCGAGGCCGTCGTTGCCGAAGTCGGCAAGTGGAAGGTCGGACCGGGCATGGAAGAAGGCGTTCGTATTGGCAGCCTTGTTCACCAATCTCACCGTGCTGAAGTGATGGAGAAACTCGCTGCAGGACTCGCCATGGGCGGAACCGTTGTCTGTGGTGGAAACGCCATTGAAGGCGATGGCGCCTTCATGGAAGCAACGGTCGTGACCGGTGTCGACAAAGACAACCTTCTGTTCAATGATGAATTGTTTGGACCAGTGTTGGCCGTCACCACATTCAGCGATGATGCGGAAGCCCTTGCTTTGGCCAACGACTCTCCGTTTGGATTGCTTAACGGCATCTGGACCAACAACCTCAGCCGAGCCCATTCGATGGCACGGGATTTGGAAAGCGGCATGGTCTCCATCAACGAGTACCCAATCACCTTCCCACAAACAGCCTTCACCGGTTGGAAGCAATCCGGCATTGGCGTTGAACAAAGCCAAGACGCCATGCGCTTCTACACCAAGGTGAAGAACGTCAACGTCAAACTCTGAGGTGAGCGCATGGCTGTGGAATCGATTGACGATGAAAATGGAGTACGCTTGATTCGCTTTTCAGGGCAATCTGCCACACAGTCGTTTTCTCGAGAATTCCTCCCGCAAATCGCCAAAGCAATTGATGCTGGTCTCGCTCACCCTAATGTGAAAGCGATGGTGCTCACTGGTGAGGGGAAATTTTTCTCCGCTGGAGCCGACATTCGTGCGTTTGCTCAATCCATCGAAGATGGAGAAGCACCCCAACTTATTCGGGACCTCACAGGTATTCTTCATCCACTCTTGGTTCGAATGAGGCAATCGCCTACAATTTGTGTGGCGGCGCTCAATGGAGCATGCGCTGGTGGCGGCCTAGGACTGGCGCTGGCTTGTGATGCCCGCATTGCCTCCCCAGCAGCAAAGATGGCTGCCTCGTATTCGGGGATGGGTCTCTCACCAGATGGAGGAACAACTTGGCTCCTTCCTCGTCTTGTAGGCGACCAGCCGGCTCGACGATTTTTCTTTGAAAACGAAATTTGGAATGCTCAACAGGCTGCTGAACATGGTGCGATTGATGCTCTTGTAGAACATGATCGACTTATCGAAGCAGCGACGGAACTGGCCAAACGATGGAGTCAGTGGGGCAATCATACAAAGGAAGCAACCAAGCATCTCTTGGATGTTCAATCCGCTCAAGATTTTGAGACGCATCTCAAGCATGAGCGAACATTGATCGAAGCTGCTGGAACCACCCCCGCGTTCAAGGAAGGCGTAACGGCGTTCCTCGAAAAGCGAAAGCCAGAGTTTTGAGCGCTGAGGAATTACTTCCATTCGAAGAAACCTTGACCGGATTTCTGACCGAGGTGACCCTTCGCCACCATCTCTTCCAATAATGGATGAGGCGCATAGCGATCGTCATTGAAGGAACGTTGTAGGTTGAGCAGAATGTCTCTTCGGACATCCAATCCAACAAGATCTGTCAACTTGAGCGGGCCCATTGGGTGTTTGTAGCCAAGCACCATGGCCGTATCGATGTCTGCAGCACTTGCCACACCATCTGCAAGCATGCGAATGGCTTCGTTACCAAGCACAACACCAAGGCGGCTTGTGGCAAAACCTGGCACGTCCTTGACAAGAATAGTGGTTTTGCCCATGGCCACACCAGCAG